>JBBRUE010000109.1:0-12255 GCA_038248085.1 Myxococcales bacterium
ACGGGGGCGTCGAGGCGCCGTCGGCCGGAGGTCTGGCCTACTCGGTGATTCCGCTCGACGCGGGCGTGCCGATTCGGCGCGTCACCCTGCGCTTCCCCGGCGGCCTCTCGCGGGTCGCGGAGATCTCGCTGGTCGAGTGAGTCCCGCGGCGTCGCTTGGTGAATCCCTGCGCGCGGCACGGCTAAGGTAGGCGCCGCGATGCTCGACCTGCTGACCCAGTTCATCCGCAATGCGCCCGTCATCGCGTTCATCAAGGACCTCGACGGCCACTACCGGCACTGCAGCGAGGCGTGGCTGCGCGCCTTTCACACCACCGAGGCCGCGGTGGTGGGCAAGACCGACCACGAGCTCTTCTCGAAGGAGCAGGCCGACGACTTCGTGAACTTCGACCACGACGTCCTCGCTTCGGGCGTCGGTGAGCAGCGCTACCAGCACCTGGTGGTGGCCGCCTCCACGCTCACCTTCCTCTCCACCAAGTTCCCGGTGCGAGACGGTGGGGGCCGCGTCGTCGGGGTGGCCGGCTTCGTCGTCGACGTCACCGAGCAGCAACGCACCGTCGACGAGCTCGGCCAGCAGAAGCGCTTCCTCGAGCGAACCCAGGCGATGGCCAGCGTCGGCGGCTGGGAATTCGACGTCGCCCACGGCGCGCTGGTGTGGACCTCCGAGACCTTTCGCATGTTCGAACTCCCGGAGCGCGCCGGCCCGCCGACGCTCGCGGTGGCGCTGCAGTCCTTCGCGCCCGAGCACCGCGAGACGGTGCGGGTCGCGCACGTCGAGGCCCTCGCGAAGGGGGTGCCCTTCCACCTCGAGGTCGAGCTGCTCCAGCACGCCGAGCGCCGCCTGCGGGTGCGGCTCCACGCGGTGCCCGAGCTGGTCGACGGGCGCGTGCACCGGCTCTCCGGCGCCATCCAGGACGTCACCGAGGAGCGGCTGGTCGAAGAGAAGCTCCGCCACTCGAGCCGCATGGACGCGGTGGGCCAGCTCGCCGGCGGCGTGGCGCACGACTTCAACAACATGCTGGGCGCCATCGTGTCGGCGGCCGAGTTGCTGCGCTTCGAGAACCTCAACGCCAGCGCCACCGACTCGCTCAACACCATCTTCACCGCCAGCACCCAGGCCGCGGGGCTCACCCGGCAGCTGCTGCTCTTCAGCCGCAAGGAGCGCTCGCGGCGCGTGCCGACCGACCTCCACGCCGTGCTCGCCGACGCGCTCACCATTCTGCAGCGCACGCTCGATCGCCGCATCACGCTGGTGGTGGAGCAGGCCGCCACCCGCTCGGGTCTGCTCGCCGACCACGCGCAGCTCTCGAACGCGCTGATCAACCTCGCGCTCAACGCGCGCGACGCGATGCCCGACGGGGGCACGCTCACCTTCCGCACCGCCGACGACGGGCCCTCAGTCATCCGCCTCGAGGTGAGCGACACCGGCATCGGCATGGCGCCTGAGGTGCTGGCGCACATCTTCGACCCCTTCTTCACCACCAAAGAACGCGGTCGCGGCACCGGCCTGGGGCTGGCCACCGTCGACTCCGCGGTGCGCGGGCACGAGGGCGACATCACCGTGCGCAGCGAAGTGGGCGAGGGCACGACGTTCCAGCTCCGCTTTCCGGTGTTGCCGGGCGACGCGCGCGAGGTCAGCGAGGTGGCGCCGGCGCGGGCCCCGGCGAAGGACAACCGGCTGCTGCTCATCGTCGACGACGAGGAGTTGGTGCGCCGCTCGATGCGCCGGCTGCTCGAGCGCCTCGGTTACCGCGTGCTCGACGCCAGCGACGGCGCGCAGGCCCTCGAGACCCTGGCCAGCGCGGTCGAGAAGCCGGTGCTGGTCATCCTCGACCTGATGATGCCCGGGCTCTCGGCGGTGGAGACCTTCCGCGCGCTGCGGCAGATCCTCCCCGAGCTGCCGGTGCTCTTCTGCTCTGGCTACGCGCCCGAGCAGATCCTCGCCTCCATCCAGTCCGAGCCGCACACCGCGCGCCTCGCCAAGCCCTTCAGCACCCAGGAACTCCAGGCCGCGGTGCGGGGGCTGCTCTCGTAACGCGTCGGAACCACGGTCGCTGAACCGCCGCGGCGGGGTCGATTCACATGGGCTCTCAAGGAGAAGCCCCATGACCCGACCCCTCGTCCTCGCCACCTGCCTCACGTTGTTCGCCGCCCCGGCCTTCGCGCAGAGCAACAGCAACCCCGAGTGCCTCGGCAGCGAGTGCGGCGCGCCCAAAGAGGAAGGCGGCGGGTGCGGCTGCGGCTGTGGCTGCGGCTGCTCGGTGTGGGTCGCGTACACCGATGACGGCAAGACGCTCTCGTACACCGACGACGCCGATGGCGACGGCAAGTCGGACGACATGGACAACTGCCCCTTCGCCAGCAACCGCGACCAGCTCGACGGCGACGGTGATGGCGTGGGCGATACCTGCGACAACTGCGCGGCCGCCTCGAACTTCAGCCAGCTCGACGCCGACGGAGACGGGCAGGGTGACAGCTGCGACGCAGACGTCGACGGCGACACCATCGCCAACGCGCTCGATGACTGCCCGTCGATTCCCAACCGCGACCAGCTCGACACCGACGGCGACGGGCGGGGAAACGTCTGCGACGCCGATGACGACGGCGACGGCATTCTCGACACCGTCGACGTGTGCCCGCTGCTGAGCAACCCCGGCAACGCGCCGCTGAGCGACCCGCGCTGCAACGCTGACGCCGATGGAGACAACGTCTCAGACAGCTTCGACAACTGCCTCTCGTCATCGAACCCCGCGCAGACCGACACCGACCTCGACGGCCTCGGCGACGTGTGTGACGCCGACATGGACAACGACGGCATCCTCAACCCGGTCGACAACTGCGCGCTGACCCGCAACCGCGAGCAACTCGACGACGACGGCGATGGGGTCGGTGACGGGTGCGACGCGCGGTACTGCGTGGTGATCGACCCGTCGAACAAGGACGACTGCCTCGACCCCAACGGGCCGTTCAACGTGCACGCCGGCGGGCAGGTGGTGCTCCAGGCGGGCGAGAAGTTCCGGTTGCCGCTCTTCGCCAACCGCAACGGCGCGGCCATCGAATACGTGTGGACGGTCAAGGCGCGGCCCACCGGGAGCCAGGCAGCCATCGGCAACCCGCAGGGCACGGTCACCCTGTCGCGCCACTGGGCCTACGCGTACCAGGACGGGAACGTGCCGAGCTTCACCGCCGACGTCGACGGGGCCTACGACCTCCAGCTGCAGGCGCACCTGGTGTTCGCCGACCGCGGCTACCCGCAGAACCGCGACGCGACCTCGAGCCTCAAGCTCAACGCGGCCCCCGAGAGCCGGGCGCAGAGCTGCAGCGCGCTGGGGCTCGATGCCTCGCTGGTGGTGGGGGGTCTGGGCCTGCTCGGGCTGCTCCGCCGCCGCTCGAATCGTTTTCGCGGCGCGGCTCTCTGAACCGGTGCATGCCCCTCTACGAATACGACTGCGAGCACTGCGGCACCTTCGAGGTGAAGCAGAAGATGAATGACGAGCCCCTCACCACGCACCCCGCGTGTGGGGCCCCGGTGGCGAGGCGGATCTCCCTGTCGACCTTCGCGCTCAAGGGCGGCGGCTGGCACGCCGACGGCTACGGCAGTGCAGGCGGTGGGAGCTGCGCCACCGGTGGCGGCGGCTGCGCGACGGGCCGCTGCGGCTGATTCTCCGCTTCTGAGAAACACCAGCGCGGTGCTCCGGGAATGGTTTTCTCCGCGCGGTGAAGTCTAGGCTCCGCCGTCCCCTCGCCCGGAGTCTTCCTCAATGGTGTCTCGCATCGTCGGCAAGCCGGCCAGTTCGTCTCGCATCGCGGCTGGTCTGAAGCAGTTCGGCAAGGACGTGAAGGCCGACGTGAAGGAGCTGGCTCGCGACGTGAAGAACGGTGGCGGCTGGTCGGCGGCTGGCCGCAAGGACCTGGTGAAGGACCTCAAGAACGCCGGCGCGACGTTCGGCGCCGAGACCATCGGCGTCGCCGAGCTGGTGGGCCTGCGGTACCCGGTCTCGAAGTACGAGTTCAAGGTGTCCGACGGGCTGACCCGCGGCTCGCGCATCGATGATCCGCAGGGCCACGAGAAGCTGGTGAAGCAGGGCTTCAAGGGCATCGTCGACCTCACGCTCGAGGGGACCAACGACGCGAAGGCCGGCAAGGCCGCGGGCCTCAACACCTGCAACGTGAAGATCCTCGACAACTCGGCGCCCACGCAGAAGCAGGTGAAGCAGTTCCTCGACTTCGCGACCAACCCGAAGAACAGCCCCTGCTACGTGCACTGCGAAGCGGGCAAGGGCCGCACCGGCGTCGCGGTCGCCGCGTACCGCATGGCCGTCGAGGGCTGGCCCCCGGAGAAGGCGCTCGCCGAGGCGAAGAAGTTCGGTTGCTCGCTGCCCGACCAGGTCGAGTTCCTCCAGCAGTTCGGCGCCGACCTCGCGAAGGGCAAGATCGAGGGCTACCCGAAGGTCTGATCACCGGAGCTCGCGTCGACCTCCGCGGTGCGCTCCTCGGCCACGGCGGGTGTGCGGGCGAGGTTGCGCATCACGTGCAGCACCGTGAGGCCCACGGAGAAGGCGGTGAGCACGTGCCACAGGGCGTGCCCCTGCCAGGGAGACTGAGGTGCGCACAGCGGCAGCCCTTCTCCCGCAGAGAAGAACCACACGCCGACCGCGCTGACGTGGGCCGCGATGCCGAAGCGGAAGAGTGAAGCGCTGGGCGCGCGGCCACGCCGGGTGAGCAGCACCTCTGTCCAGAGAATGCCCAGGAACAGCAGGAACACCGCGCCCGCAACGAGCGCGGGGCTGATGAAGCCGACCGCGAGCCCCGGGAGCACCACGGCCAACCACGCGGTGACGAGGTGCCGCGCGGGCACCTTGCCGAGGCGGTGCGCCTGCATCACCAGCAACAGCCCTGCGATGGCAAACATGCTCATCGCGTCGAGCGCAGAGCCCCACGTCGTCAGACCTCCGTGGAAGTACATCGAGCCGACGCCCTGGAAGACGAGGGCAGGGGGCGCCAGCACGCCGAAGAGGTCGAGGGCCGGGTGCGGCCGTGAGCGGGCTGCGCGGGTGCGCGAGGCGTGCACCGCCACCAGCAGTCCCGCGGCGACGGCGGCGAGGTTGCTCCAGGTGTTGCCGAGCTGTCGGACGAGGCCGGGACCCGGCAGCTCGCAGTAGCAGGGGTTCGCGGAGCAGTCGAAGGGCACGCCCGGCCACCCGAGGGCCCCGAGCACCAGCACCGAGGCGACGCCTGCCACCGCGCTCGCCGTGGCGAGGAGGACCTCTCTGGTGCGCAGCGCGTTCATTCGCCAGCGAGATGCGCGAAACCGCCCGGAGGATTCTCGAAGCCGGAATCCTCGGGCCGCGCAGGTGCATCTTCCGGGCATGGTGACGACTGCGCTCGTACTGCTGCTCGTCGGGGCCGAGCCCCGGTGGGAGCCCGTGGGGAACGCCGAGGGTGTTCATTGGTACACCCGCGCGCGCGAAGGCCACGCCGTCAACGAGCTCAAGGCGACCGTGCTGCTCGACGCGACGCCGGCCGAGCTGTGGGCGGTGCTCAGCGACTATGCAGGCTGGGTGAAGACCATGCCCTCGACCGACGTCGCCGACGTGCTCGCGCGCGACGACGCGGGCCACGCGCTCGTCTACCTGCGCTACGCGCTTCCCCTCATCGCCACCCGCGACACGTTGATCGAGCTCACCGAGCAACGCAGCGAGGGCGCGTGGACCATCGCGTGGAAAGCCGCGCCCCAGACGCGCGACTTCGAGCGGCCGGTGGCACCGGGCGTGGTGCGGCTGCGCGTGAACGAGGGCGAGTGGCGCCTCGAGCCGCGCGAGGCGGGCGCGAAGACGTTCCTCACCTACCGACTGCTCTCGGCGCCCGGGGGCGACGTGCCCCCTTCCTTCGTCAACCGCGTCAACGGGCTGGGCGTCCCGAAGACCATCGACTCGCTCAAGCAGGCCGTCGTCGCGCGCCGCACGGAGGCCCGAGCCCGGTGACGTGACCTCACGCGCGACCGCGGGGCTCGCGCCACATGAAGTACATCATCGGCCCGCCACCGGCGAGCGCAGCGCGGCTCACCTCGACGAAGCCGCGTGAGCGATAGAGCGGCAGGTTGCGTTCCTGCGCCGTCTCGAGAAACGCCGGCCAGTGCTCGGTGTCACAGCGCTCGAGCACCGGCTGCAACAGCGCCTTGCCGATGCCGCGGCCCTGATGCTCGGGCTCTACGCCGATCGACTGGAGGTAGTAGTGCGGCTCGGGAGGGTGGTGCTTCTGCACCAGGCTCATGCTGTCGAGCACCCGGCCGAGCCGGCGCCAACCGAAGGCCGAGACCATCTGCGGCGCCATCAGCGCCTGCTCGACGAGCCCCAGCTTCCACTTGCCCGGGGGCGTCCAGAGCGCGGCCCCGTGGATCTCGCCGCGGGTGGTCCACACGTCGCCGTACGGCAGCGTCATGCGGCGGAGCACGACGTCGAAGAAGAGCTCGATGCCGCGCGCGCGGCGATCGTCGTCACGAATGGTCCAGTCGATGCTCGGGTCCTCCGCGAAGGCGCGGGCCATCACCTCGACGATGCGCGGCGCCTCAGCAGGGGTCGCGCGCCCCACCTCCACAGTTCCAGCCGTCATACGCACCAGATGCACCGCAGCGCCCGGAGGATTCGAGATGAAGAACCAGTGTGGTCGCGCTCACCGTACCCATCAGGGCAACGAACCCCGAAGAAGAGAAGGGGCGCGACGGTCGGCCGGTCGAGCAGGACAGTGCGTGCAGTCGGTCACACGTCACCCGGAGCACCGCATGCATCGATGGAACCTCGTCACGGTCTCAGTCCTCACCCTGGCTTCCGCTGTCTTCGCCGACGGACTGCGCCCATGGGTCCTCGCGAGTGACGGTCCCGCAGACGTGGCGACGAAGGTACAGGAGGTGCGCGCAGCGCTCGAGGGCCAGGGCTTTCAGGTGGCGGGCGCGTACTCCCCGAAGGCCGGAGCCGAGGTGCTGGTCGTCACCAGTGACGAGCTGAAGGCTGTCGCCGGCAAGAGCGAGTTCGGCGGCTACGGCGCCGTCGTCCGGGTGGGCGTCACGCTGGTGAATGGCTCGGTGCAGGTCGCGTACACCAACCCCGAGTACATGCGCGCCTCGTACCGCATGGCGGGTGACCTCTCGGGCGCGACCACGAAGCTCGAGACCGCGCTCGGTCGCAAGGCGGGGTTCGGCTCGGCCAAGGGGCTCAGCGAGAAGGAACTCCGCGGCTACCACTACATGGTGCTGATGCCCTTCTTCACGGACCCGGTCGTGCTGGCAAAATACGACTCGCAGGAAGCGGCGCTCGCGGCGGTCGAGAAGGGGCTCGCCGCCGGCGACGGAGGCACCGCGCGCGTGTACCGCGTCGACGTCCCGGGGAAGAAGGAGACGGTGTTCGGCGTCGCCGTGAAGAAGGGCGAAGGCGCCGACGCGAAGATCATCGACACCATCGACACCGCCGCGCAGCGACACACCCCGCACTTCCCGTATGAGCTGCTGGTGACTGACGGCACCGTACGCATGCTGCACGGCAAGTTCCGCCTCGCGCAGAGCTGGCCAGACCTCACCCTGGGCGCCTTCATGAAGATTGGCGCTGCTCCCGACGCCATCGAGGCTGCCCTCTCCAGGGCCGCTGGCAAGAAGTAGTCGGCGGTTGAGACGTGCTCGGGCGTCGCGCTCGCCTTCAGGCGGGCTTGAGGGCGATCCGCAGCCGGATCGCGGCGAAGAGCAGCACCAGGCTTCCCGCGAGCACGAACACGCCCGGGAAGCCGAAGCGCATGAACCACCCGTCGATGAAGGGCTCGCGGCCGTCGGCGGGCTCGCGCACCCGCACCTCGCTGCCCACCGGGTAGAGGTCGGTGCTGCTGCCGGTGACGTCGAGGAACTCCTTCGCCGTCCCGGCGCTGCCGGTGAACTGCACGCGCGCGCGGAACTGGCCGGTCGGCGTCGGCTCGTGACCGACGACCTTGCCCGTGCGCGGCGCGGAGTGTTGCTGGAGCTTCCACTCGTCGAGCAGCCAGCCGCCTCCGACGAGGAGCTGGGTCGCGCCGACGAGGGTGGGCACGAGCACGAACATCCACCGCCTGAACTTGAGCTCGTTCACGATCGCCGCCGAGGCTACACCGCCCTCGCGCAGTTTCTCCGCTACCTCTCATCGCTGTGAGTAAAACGTGGGGTGCGGCCATCTTCTCCGGCCGCGAGGAGTGACCCATGGCCAGTGGACGTGCAGCGAAGGCGAGTTCGAAGAAGCGCAAGACCCGGGAGCCCGACTCGATGTCGGTGGGCGTCAAGGCGATCATGGCGAAGCGGGTGCAGTCGGTGCGTCCCGACACCACCCTCGAGACCGCGATGGAGTTGTTGATGTCGAAGGACATCAGCCACCTCCCGGTCGTCGAAGAAGGCCGGCTGGTCGGCGTGCTCTCGAAGACCGACCTGGTGCGCGACCGCTTCCTGAACGGCACCACCACCGAGCGCTCGACCGCCGAGATGGTGGGCTTCCACGAAGACGATGAGGGCACCCGCGTCGTGGCGGACCTGATGAGCAAGAAGGTGCGCGCGGTGAACGTCGCGGCCACCATCGCCGAGGCGGCCATCGAGATGACGCGCTTCCGGGTGCATGGGCTCCCGGTCGTCAACGATGCCGGCGGCCTCGTGGGCTTCGTCTCGACGCTCGACGTCGTTCGCTGGGTCGCCCAGCTCGCCGGGCGCTGACGGGCACGACTTTTTTCCAACACCCGCGCCGCGACCGGCAACATGTCCGGCGATGCGTGGCTCTGTCTCGATCACCGCCGAAGAGGCGCTGAAACACACCGACTGGGTGTGGAAGCTCGCGCGTGCGCTGGTCGCCACCCCGGAAGGTGCGGCCGACCTGGCCCAGGATGCGTGGGAGGCCGCGCTCGAGCGCGACGAAGCGCCGCAGGGCGAGCTGCGCGCCTGGCTCACCGGCGTGTTGCGAAACCTCACGGCGATGCGCGCCCGGAGCCAGGCCCGGCGGCTGCACCACGAGGCGGCAGCAGAAGCCCCGAGGCCCACGCCCGCACCGGATGAGCTCGTTGAGCGGCTCGAGACTCAACAGCTCGTCGCGAAGCTGGTGCTCGAGCTGGCCGAACCGGTGCGCCTCGTCTTGTTCCTCCGCTACTACGAGGGCCTGTCGGCCACGGAGATCGGCGCCCGACTCGGCATCCCACCCGGCACCGTTCGCTGGCGCCTCAAGTGCGGCGTCGACGAGCTGCGGGTGCGACTCGACCAGACCTTCGATGGGGGGCGCGAGCGATGGATGGGCCTGCTCGTGCCGGCGCTCCCTCGACCCGAGGTTGCCGGACTCTTGAAAGGAGCGTTGCTCGTGAAGGCGAACCAGGTCGTGGTGGTGGTGCTGGGGGCGTTGCTGGCGATGCTGCTGGGTGCGTGGTGGTGGTGGCCGAAGCCCGAAGCGGCGGCGCTCGCCTCCACAGTCGAGCGCGCTTCCGGCGAACGCGCTTGGGTCGGTGGCGGTGCCGCGCGCGGCCCTGGCGTGACTCCCGCGAGTGAGCCCAGCGTGCTGCCCGCGTGGCTGGCCCAGCCCGACGCCCCGCCTCGCCGCGTCGCGGGCCGCGTGCTGTCGGGAGGCCAACCGGTCAGCGGCGCGCTGGTTCGCCTCGAACCGCAACCCCTGCCGCTCGGCCTGCGCGCGCGTGAGCTGCGCACCGCCGCGGACGGCGCCTTCGACTTCGGCGTGCAGCCGGCCCTCGGCCACGTCGTGAGTGCCGCGCTCCCCGGGAGGACCGGGGCGGTGGTCGAGGTCGACCTGCGCGATCCGTCGGCTGTGCCCGCCCCCGAGGCGCTCGAGCTGGTGCTCACCGGCTGTGACGCCCGCGTCGTCGGCCACGTGTTGGACTCCTCGGGCGGGCCCATCGAGCACGCCCGCGTTCGCCCGGCACGCGGAGCGGGAGTCGAGAGCGCTGCCCGCGGCGAGTTCGAGCTGTGTCTGCCGCCGGGGGAGAACTCGCTGCAGATCGACGCCGAAGGGTACGGCGCGCTCAAGCTGACGGTGCTCGTTCTCGGGCGCACCCCGCGCGACGTGGTGTTGACGCCGGAAGCCTTCATCGTCGGCCGGGTCGTCACCCACGAGACCGGAGCCCCCGTGGCCGGCGCCCTGGTCGTCGCCACGCCCGGGCAATACATGGGCCGGGAATCGACCCTCGGGGGCATGGTGTTCTCGGGGCCCGACGGGCGCTTCCGGCTGCCGGTCGCCCCGGGGGACTACCGCGTCGTCGCGTCGTCCGCCGACGCCTCGAGCCCTTCGTTGTCGCTGGTCGCGGCCACCGTCGGGCGGCTGAGTGATGAGGTGGTGTTGCGGCTGCGGCAGGGCATGGAGATCCGCGGCCATGTTCGAAGTCGTGGCAAAGCCATCGCCGGAGCGCACGTCGTCGCGCTCCCCACTGTCGGGGGCAGTGGCGGGGTCTTCCCGGACGCGTTCAGCCAACCCGACGGCAGCTTCGTCATTGCGGGCGTTCGCCCCGGAGAGGTGCAGTTCACCGCCACGCCCTTCGCGGTGGTCTCGCCGAAGCGCTTCACCGTCGCGAAGCCGAAGGAGACGGTCGAACTCGAGGTGACCCGCCAGGCATCGTTGCGTGGACTGGTGACGCGCGAGGCGAAGCCCGTCGCCGGCGCACGGGTCGCGGTGAGCGCCGGCCTGTTCGAGTTCGTCGGGCGCAGCGACGCCGCGGGCCGCTATCTCCTTCCGGGCCTCCCCGCGGGGCGCTACCGCCTCTTTGCCGACAGCGCCGCCGCGGGCGCCTTCGTGAGCCAGTCGGGGTTGGCGCTGGCCGACGGCGAGGCGCGCACGTTGGATCTCGAGCTCAGCAGCGCCGCCAGCATTGCGGGGCGCGTGGTGAGCGCCGAGGGGAAGCCCGTTCCCGGCGCCCTCGTCATCTATACCCAGCCGCAGTCGGGGGACGAAGGCCAGTCGGTGACCGACGCCGAGGGCCACTTTCGCTGCACCCAGATGAGCGGTGGCGGCGAGTACTGGCCGAAGGTCTTCCTCTCGGAGTCCGCCCGCGCCCCGTACCAGCCCGCCGGCGACCCGTTCCCCTCGACGAAATTGACCGACGGCGCTGCCCACGTCGAAGGCGTCACCCTGGCCATCAACTCCGAGCGGCTGCACCTGAGCGGCCGCGTGGTCGACGTCGAGGGGACGCCCGTTCCGGATGTGCGGGTGCGCGCAGAAGTGGTGACCCCTGGTGCGCCGCCGCGCTTCAGGCGGTGGGAGGCGCTCCCGCTGGCCATCAGCGACGCGCAAGGTGACTTCCGCGTCGACGGCCTGACGCGGGGTTCGTGGAACCTCCAGGTGCGGGGGCCCGGCGGCGCCGAGACGATCGTGCCGGACCTCGTTGCGGGCACGGAGCACGTCGTGGTGACGCTGCGGCCGGCGTCAGGCATCGAGGGCACGCTGGTCGGTTACGAGGACTCACCGCCGGTCTACGCGCGCCCGCTCGATGCGTCGCGGCTCATGCCGGGGCAGGTCGACGGCGCTCACTTCCGCCTCGCGCTCCCCGCGGGTACCTGGGTGGTCTCGGCGATGAACGCGCGCGAGGGCGACGTCCAGCGGGTCGAGGTGCGGGACGGCGCCTTCACCAGGGTGACGATGACCAGTCGGGGACAGGCCGTGGTGACCGGCTCGGTAGTGGAGCACCTGACGCACGCGCCGGTTCCTGACCTCGTGTGCCACGTCGTGGTGGCTTCGGCGGGCCTGCCGGGCATCACCAACTGGGACCTGGAGACGGCGCCGAAGACCGACGCGAGCGGCGCGTTCTCGGCCGACCCCGCTCCGGCCGGAGAGCTCCACGTGGGCTGCGAAGGGGACCTGCGCGAATACAGCAGCGCGTCGGGCTGGGTCAGCGTCGCGAAGGGAGGGCGGGCGACGGTGGCGCTCGAGGTCGTGAAGCGCCTCGCCCCTGACGCCTCGGGGGACGTCGGCGTGATGTTCGACGAGACCCTCTCGACGCCGCTGGTGAAGACCGTGAGGCCCACGAGCCCCGCGGCCCTGGGCGGTGTCGCCCCGGGTGACGTGGTGGTGGCGGTCGATGGCGTGCCGACCGCGCCGCTCGATGCCTCGGGTGTCGAGGCGCTCATCGGCAACCACCTGCCGGGAACGAAGCTCGCGCTGACGCTGATGCGCGGAGTCCAGCGGCGCGAGGTGACGCTCACCACCACGGCGTCGCAGCCCTGAGCTCCCGACGCGGCGACATTGATTTCCGGATATGTTTCCGGAAA
>JBBRUE010000110.1:0-12229 GCA_038248085.1 Myxococcales bacterium
CTCGCGTTCTCCACAGCGCTCGAGTCGTTCTTCAAGGTCTCCGACGCCCGCGGCATCGCGGTCTCGTCCGACGGCAAGCGCCTGTACGTGGTGGGTCGCGTCCCCGACACCCTGATGATCCTGACCATCAATGATGCGGCCTCGGCGTCGCCCACGCTCAGCCTCGTGCGCGGCATCGCGCTGCCCGATGCTCCCAACCAGGTGAAGGTCATCGCGCGGCCGGGGAAGGGCGATCTCGTCGTCATCAGTTGCACCTCGGGCAGCAGCGTGGCGCTCTACGACGACGACGTGGGCGACCTCGTCTCGATCATCACCAACGTCGGCGTACAGCCCTATGGCCTGGCCATCGACACCCGCGGAAGCGCGGCCCGCATCTTCGTCAGCCTCTTCGGTGACGGCCGCATCGCCGTCATCGACCTGCCCGATCTGAACCGCCCCCAAAACGCACGGCTGGTCGCGCACCTCGGTTCGCAGCAGCTGTGCCTCACCCGCGGCGTCAGCTCGCCCGGTTGCCAGGCGATCCAGGCGGGTGCCCTGTGAAGAGCTGGCTCCCCGTCGCGGTGCTCCTCGCGTTCGCCGGCTGCACGACGAGCACCGGTACCACTTCGGCCGGCCTCATCGGTACGCATGACCTCGTCTTCGTCGACCAGCTCGGCGCCGATCGCTCCGTGGCTCGCCTCGACGTCGATGGGGCCGGCACCGTCAGTGTCAACGGGCTCCCGTCCCGCTTCCTGTTCGTGACCTCGGCCGACACCAACGAACTCCGCGTGCTGGAGCTCTTCAAGGAAGGCAATTCGCTGCGCTCGTTCCTGCGAGGGCCCAACCCGCTCGAGACGCTCTCCATCCCCGTGCTCGGCCGCCCCACGATGCTGGCTGCGGACGAGGGCCGAAACACCAACGGGCAGCGCGTCACCGGGAGTTACGTGTACGCCGCGCGCCCGGGCGGGGCGGAGGTCAGCATCGTCAGCGTGACCGGCCGCCGTCAGCTCGGCGGAGGCCCGGTGCCGGTGCCCGCGGGCGTCACCGCGATCGGCGCGTCCATGCAGGTGGGTCCCGATGGCCTCGTGCCCGCGATGACGCAGCTCTTCCTCACCACGTGGGATGGCTCGATCTCCAGCGTCTACCGCACCACGCTCGACACCAACCCCGAGGTCGTCGATGCCCAGATCCGCGCCGGCCAGGTGGTGTTCACCCGCCTGGCGGTGATCGAAGGAACCCCGGTGCAGGCGCTGTTGGTAGCGGCGCCTCTGGCCGGGCGCACCAATGACGGTGCTCCGTTCTGTGACACCCAGAGCTGCCTGGCGATCGCCACGCGGCCGACAGCGAGCGCTGCGGGCCGCTCCCTGCTGTTCGACCCGACCTCCGGCCGCAGCGTCGCGCTCTCCTTCACCGGTCCGATTCGGAAGTTCGCCGCCGGCGCCGTGACCAGTCGTCTGTATGGGCTTCTCGACGAGGTGGTCTGCGGCCGTCCCTCGTGCGGAGGGGTCGTGGCGGTCGATCTCGCCACCGCGACCACGGTGGGCGGCTTCTCCGCGTCGAAGAACGTGATCGGGTTGCCGTTTGGCCCGCTGCGCACCACCGAGGCCTTGATCACCGGGCTCACCATCGGTCAGGGCGCCGTCGTTCAGCAGTTGGCAGAGACGAAGGACGACGCGGGAACCGGGGACACGATTGGCTTGCAGCAGCGCTACGACGAGCTGGGCGCGTACGCGAGCTCCGATGGGCTCATCACCTACTTCAGCGGGAACGCGGGCTCGGTGATCGACTTCGATGGCCGCCGAGCGACCATCACCAGCGCCACGATTCGGAGTCCCGGTGTCTTGCCCGACGGAGGCGTCAGTTTTACCGGCGTCGATGGCGGGGCGATCGGCGAGTTTCTCACCACGGCCACCGTCGACAGCCCCACGGGGCTCGCGGAGACGTTCCGTCGCCCGACCGTGACCCTGCCGGACGGGGTGCAGTGGTCGTTCGACATCTCCGATGGGTACTTCGTCAGCCAGGACATCGTGGTCGCCAACCGGGGGCAGATTCCGGGGCTCGTCTCGCGTGCGACGAGCGCCGCGGATGACACCCACCTGGTGACCTCCGGCTTCGAGGTGCGCGCCCTCGTGGGCGACACCGTCATCTTCGAGGTCGGCTCCGACGAGCTGGGTTTCGCCGAATGCGGCCGCGGGCTCGTGGCGGGCATCGGTTCGGGCTTCGTCGAAGTGGACGCCGTGCCGGCCGGGTGCGGCGCGCGGGTGCGCTTCTCGGTGCGCGCGGGCCCACCAAGCCGCTGGTCATCGCCGGCTCGGCCGAGGACTACATGGGTCGCGCTGCGGCCCAGGAGGCGTTCACCTTCAATCGAAGCCTCGTCATCATTCCGGGCGATGTGGTCGCTCCGCGCACGTCGATGACCCTCTTCGTCCCGGAGTCCCTCCCTGTTGGGGAGGGGGCCTACATCACCTTCACCCTCAATTCGCACATCACCCCCCTGAGGGTTCAGATCGATACGCTCCTCCCGGGGACCTCGCTCTGCGCCTCCCAACTGGCGGGGCAGGTGGTGTTCGGAAACCTCGCCATGCTCCAGGCGCCGATCAACGTGAACGGCCAGTCGGAGGTCTCGTTCTTCTGGAGCACCTTCGCCGTCGTGCCCTCGGGAAACGCCGTCGCGGAGATCAACCAGACCCTCACCCGGGCCGGCGGCACGGCGCTCTCCAGCGGCGATGGGGCCTATTGTCGGCGGTAGGTTGTTTGGTGCTGTCCCGAAATGGCTGGTATCGTCGGGCCACACCATGATGGATCCGAGCAGCCGGCCCGCGCGCAAAGTGCAGATCGCCGATCACATCTGGGGCGCCTTCGAAGAGATGGCGTCACAGATGGGGAGCGATCGGGATGCGCTCATCAACCAGGCGATGTTCATGTTCGCCCGACTCAACGGCTTCCTCGACTCTGCAGCTGGAGCGAGCGCGGTCGGTGGAGCGATGAAACCCACTCCCGCCGCGGCCGCCCGTGCCGCGCCTGCGGCTCGACCGGCTCCCGCTGGCGCGCCGCCGATGCTCAAGCCGGTGCAGCAGCCGCCGCCCCAGCAGCAGTCGCAGGGCGCGATGGACGACGACCCGGTGCGCCGCGAGGTGCAGGAGCGCGTGCTCGAGACCGCCGCGGAGCTCGAGCGGCTCATCAAGTCGAAGAACCAGAACAACCAGCAGCAGCCCGATCAGTCGATGGATCAGAGCGACGACGGCGGCGAAGTCGACGTCGACATGGGGGGCGAGGCGGGCGGTGCGCCGGCCCTCTACATGATGCTCGAGGGCGGTGAGCTCGATCGCATCGCCAAGGAGCGCTTCGTCATCGGGCGCGGCAAGCACTGCGACTTCGTCATCAACTCCGGCAAGGTCTCCCGCGAGCACGCGGTGATCGTCCGCGACGCTGGCGAGTTCTTCCTCGAAGATCTCGGCTCGTCGAATGGCACCTGGTTCAACAAGCAGCGCATCAAGCGCCGCAAGATCGAAGACGGCGACGAGTACTTCATCTGCTCCGAGAAGGTGAAGTTCGTCTACCGCTGATCGGCGCTGCGCGTGCCGACGCTCAAGCAACTCCTCTTCGGCCTGCTGACGGTCACGGTGCTCGTCGCGCTGTTCACTGACCTGCGCGCCCGCCGCATTCCCGACCTCCTCACCTGGCCGGCGATGGCCCTCGCGCTGGGGTTGCGCGTCTGGCTCGAGGGCCTGGGCGAGGTGACCACCGGCCTGCTGTCCGGCACCCTCGGTCTCGTGGGCGCCGGGGTGTGGTTCAGCCTCTTCGCGCTCGGCAACAAGGGCCTCGGCTGGGGCGACGTGAAGCTCGCCGCGGTGATGGGCGCCACGCTCGGGGTGCCCCTGGCCCTGGCGGCCGTCATCTTCACCAGCCTGGCCGGCGCACTCCAGGCTGTCGTCTCTTTGATCTGGCAGGGCGGTCTGTCTGATACGGTGCGCGGCGTGTCGGCGCCGCCGGTCGGGGCGCCGGGTACGTCGAAGAGACAGATTCCTTACGGTGTAGCCATCGCGATCGGCAGTGTGGGCGCGATGTGGTGGGACGGAAACGCTTTCTGAGGGGAGTTATCGATGCGCGAGGAGGGGCCGATGCGCTCGGGTCTGGTTCGCAGTGTGACGATTTTCGCGGTGGTCTGTTCCCTGTCTGCGTTCGCGCAGGAAGGCGGCAACATCGCGCTCGGCATCGGCACCCAGAAGGTGCTGACGGTGCCGGGTATTCAGCGCGTCGCCGTCGGTGATCCGTCAGTCGCTGACGTGCGCACCATCGGCAACAACCAGCTGCTTTTGATCGGCTCGGCCGAAGGCAAGACGACGCTGCTCGTCTGGAAGACCTCCGGCCAGCGCGTCAGCTACCTGCTGTCGGTGCGCAAGCAGGACCCCAACGAGATCATCTCGGAGATCAAGAAGCTCCTGGGCGAGATCGAAGGCGTCAACGTGCGCATGGTCGGCGATCGCATCTACCTCGACGGTCAGGCCTACACCCAGGCCGACGCCGACCGCATCGACCAGGTCGTCGGGCTCTACGCCAACGTGAAGAGCTTCGTGAAGATCGCCCCCAACGCGAAGAAGCTCGTCGCGCAGAACCTCAACGCCGCCTTCCAGAAGGCCGGCCTCAAGAACGTCGCGGCCAACGTCGTCGGCTCGACCATCTTCCTCGAGGGCTCGGTGGAGTCGCAGCAGGACCTCCAGAAGGCCGAGCTGATCACCAAGGCCATCGGCGAGAAGGTCGAGAACCTCCTGGTGGTCGGCATCAAGCGCATGATCTTGAGCGAGGTGCAGTTCGTCGAGATTCGTCGCAAGGGCTCCGATCGCTACGGCATCCGCTACCCGACGGACATCACCGGTACCGCCCAGGCCTCGGTCAACATCGCCAAGGAGCTCTTCCCCGGCAACTTCGCCTCGGGCGACATGAGCATCCCGATGAACGGCAAGTCGCAGTTCAGCATCGGGTTCCAGATGAACGACGGCTACGGCCGGCTCCTCGCCCAGCCCAAGCTGGTGTGCGCGAGCGGTGAGAAGGCCGAGTTCACGGCCGGCGGCGAAGTGCCGATTCCCCTCATCACCAACAACCAGTTCACCGTGGAGTACAAGCCGTACGGCGTCATCCTCAAGCTGCGCCCCACGGCCGACCGCAACGGCAACATCCAGACGGAGATCGAGGCCGAGGTCTCGGAGGTCGACCCCTCGGTGTCCGTCTCCGTCGGCGGCAGCGCCTCAGTGCCCGGCTTCATCACCCGCAAGGTGAAGACCAACGTCACCGTGCGCCACGGAGAGACCATCGTGCTCTCCGGCGTCTTCGCCCACGGCGAGACGAAGTCGGTCTCGAAGCTCCCCGGCCTCGGTCACATTCCGATCATCGGCGAGCTCTTCAAGAACCGCTCGTTCGACTCCGAGAAGCGCGAGCTGGTGATCTTCGTCACCCCGCGCATCGTCAACCCCGACTCCGACAAGATCCGCACGATCATCGACGACGTGAAGACCCGCTATAAGCAGGCGCGCGGCGAGGTCACCTTCGGCATCTTCGACTGACGCCGCCCCACAGGTAGTTGGGTGTACGAACCCCGCGGCTCGGTCAACTGGACCGATCGCGGGGTTTTCCGTTCTCAAACCATGGGGTTGCCGCGCCGTGGTACCATGGCGAAATGTTTCTCATCACCCTGGCCGAGAAGGGCGGAGACAGTCGCGATCTCCTCTTCGAGAAGGCTGAAGTCACGATTGGTCGGCTGGCGGGCAACGACATCGTCCTGAACAAGGGCAACGTCTCGAAGTACCACTCGAAGATCGTCCTCAAAGACGGCAAGTACATCGTCGTCGATCTCAAGTCGACGAACGGCACCTTCGTGAACGGCAAGAAGATCGCCGGTCCGCTCGTGGTGCGGCCTTCCGACAAGATCTACGTCGGCGACTACATCATCAACGTCGACGCCCCCCCCGAGGACTACGACAACAGCGCGGCCGACGAGGGCTTCGACGACTCCGAGCCGCAGGAAGAGCAGCAGGAAGAATACGAAGAAGAGGCCGCGGAGGAGGGTGGCGAAGAGGCCTACGAAGAGGAGGAGCCGCAGGAGGAAGAGGCCCCGCCTCCGGAAGACCAGAAGAACATGCCGGCGTCCCTGGCCAACGCGCTGCGCCGCCGCGACAAGCACGTCGACCCGCGCATCGAGGCCTACGCGCATCTCCAGAAGGACATCCACGATCGGCTCATCGAGTACCTCGATCTGCGCCGCCTCGACATGGACCGCCTCGGCGACGAAGAACTCTGGCGCCGCACCGAGAAGGCCATCCAGGACATCCTCGCGCAGATGGAAGGGGACAATGAGATCCCCGAAGACGTCGACCGCGACATGTTGCTCACCGACGTGCTCAACGAGGCGCTCGGGCTCGGGCCGCTCGAGGCGTTCCTCGCTGATGACGACATCAGCGAGATCATGGTGAACCACGCCAACCAGATCTACATCGAGAAGAAGGGCAAGATTCGCCTCTCGGACAAGATCTTCAGCTCGAACCAGGCGGTGCTCGGCGTCATCGAGCGCATCGTGGCCCCCATCGGCCGCCGCATCGACGAGTCGAGCCCGCTGGTCGACGCCCGCCTCAAGGACGGCTCGCGCGTCAACGCGATCATTCCGCCCCTCGCGCTCAAGGGGCCGTGCATCACCATCCGCAAGTTCAAGCGCGACAAGCTGCAGATCAGCGATCTCATCAAGTACAAGTCGGTCACGCCGCAGATGGCCGAGTTCCTGGAGATGGTCGTCAAGGCCCACAAGAACATGGTGATCTCGGGGGGCACGGGCTCGGGCAAGACCACGCTGCTCAACGTGATCAGCTCCTTCATTCAGGACGACGAGCGCATCGTCACGGTGGAAGACGCCGCCGAGTTGAACCTCACCCAGGACCACTGGGTGCAACTCGAGTCACGCCCGCCCAACCTCGAAGGCAAGGGCGCGATCACCATTCGTGACCTGGTGAAGAACTGCCTGCGCATGCGGCCGGACCGGATCATCGTCGGTGAGTGTCGCGCGGGTGAGGCCCTCGACATGCTCCAGGCGATGAACACCGGTCACGACGGTTCGCTCACCACGCTCCACGCCAACACCCCGCGTGACGCGTTGGCCCGCCTCGAGACCATGGTGCTGATGGCCGGCATGGATCTCCCGGTGAAGGCCATCCGCGAGCAGATCGCCAGCGCGGTGCACATGATCGTGCAGCAGACGCGCTTTTCCGACGGCAGCCGGCGCATCACCTACATCTCCGAGGTGTCGGGCATGGAAGTCGACATCGTCACCATGCAGGACATCTTCTATTTCAAGCAGGAAGGCTTCACCGAGGACGGGAAAGTCCGGGGGCGCTACGTGGCGACGGGCTTCGTGCCCCGCTTCTACGACGACCTCCAACGGCGAGGCATTCCGGTGAACATGGGCATCTTCCGAGAGGACTGAGTTCGTGCCGACGCTCGTCATCAAGAACCCCGACGGAAGCCAGCAGGAGCAGGACGTCGCCGAGCAGCTCACGATCGGGCGCTCGGAAGGCAACGACCTGATCCTCTCGGAGGGCGGCGTGAGCCGGAAGCACGCTCGTTTCTTCGTGGAGGGCGAAGCCTTCATGGTCGAGGACATCGGCTCGGCCAACGGCACCTGGGTCGACGGCGCGAAGATCGAAGGGCCGACCCGGCTGTCGGGCAAGAGCCAGGTGGTCATCGGCGACTACGAGATTCAGCTCAAGCTGGGCAGCAAGCCACTGCCCAAGGCCAGCAAGGCCACCGCGAAGCCCTCGAAGGAGCCCACCTCCTCGCGAGGCCAGGCCGTGAAGCCGTCTGCGCCCCGCTCGACGCGCGTGGTGCAGGCGCTCAAGCCGAGCGGGGCCGGCGCGCTCGCCAAGCGTCCGGGTCCGCAGAAGGCGGCCGGGCCCCAGCTGCGCGGGCTCACCGGGGCGATCACCGGCAAGACCTTCGCCCTGACCGGCACGATGACGGTCGGCCGGGTGGCCGGGGTCGATCTGCAGATCGACGACGACTCCATCAGCCGCCGCCACGCCGAGCTCGTCGTCACCGGCCGCGAGGTCTCGGTGAAGGATCTCGGCAGCGCCAACGGCACCACCGTCAACGGGGCGCCGATCAGCGACGACACCATTCTGTCTCCCGGCGACATCGTGCAGTTCGGCGTGGTCGAGGTGATGTTCGAGACCGGCGGCACCTCGGGCGCCCGGGCGCCCATCGCCCGGCGCAGTGCCCCCAGCGCGCCCCCGGGCCGGCCGGTGCGCGGCGGTCGGGGGCCCAGCGACAGCCTCGATGGCTCTACCGCCGAGAGCGGCGGCCCGCCGATGGATCCGAAGAAGAAGCGGATGATCATCATCGCCAGCAGCGTGCTCGGCCTGCTCTTCGTGCTGGTGCTGGTGAAGGCCTTCACCGCGCCGCCGGATCCGATCGACAACGGCTCGCTCCCGCTCGTCGGGGGCGGAACCGGGAAGCACCCCAAGGGCCAGCCGGCGGTGCGTCGCGACCCGGCCGAAGAGATCGAGGAGCTGCTCGCCGAGTGCCGCACCTACTCCAGCTCCGACCACGGCACACCCGACTGGTCTCGTGCCGAGCAGGCCTGCAACAAGGTCATCGAGATGGAGCCGATCCACGCCGAGGCCAACACCCTCATCAAGCGCATCTCGGTGCTCAAGGTCTGCGAAGAGAACGTCAACCGCGCGAAGGAACTCGTCGCAGCCGGGAAGCTCGAAGACGCGCTCGACTCGTACACGAAGGTCGGGAAGGACTGTGAGAGCTACCTCCTGCGCACGCTGTCCGCAGCGAAGGAAACGGTGGGCGAGGTGAAGAAGCGCGCCGCCACCGACTGCAAGGCCTATGCGTCGGCCGGCAAGTGGGACCTCGCCTACAAGCGTTGCGAGCTGTACTCGCGGCTCGCCTGCCAGTCGATGGAGCCCCGGGATCTCTACCCCCCGGCGTTGACCAAGATGAAGCTCGATGGCCCGCTCAACCCGAAGACGGACTGGCGGCCGACCGACGTGCTGTACATCAACTTCCTCAAGGCCCGCGAGAAGCTGAAGCCTGGCGAGCCGATGTGGATGTGCCCGGAGATCCTCGCGTTCCGCCCGCCGCCGCCGCCGCGCGACCCGGGCAAGCTGGCCAAGGACGAGCTCGCCAAGCGCTACCCCGAGCCGGAGATGGGCCGTGCCCTGGTGTTGTACTTCGAGGGCCGCTTCGCCGACGCGCCGGTGCCGCTGCAGAAGATCGGCGAGAAGATGGAGAAGGCGCAGCTCCATGAGTCGGCCAAGGCGCTGCTGCTCGACATCAACAACGCCATCAACCTCTACGAGAACGGCACTTCGGAGATCACCAACGATCGTCCCGAGAAGGCCGAGGCTCCGTTCCTCAAGGCGCTGGCCGTCGACGAGAAGCTCGTGCTCGGGGACCGCGCGGGGAAGCTGGTGGGCGACGAGAAGAAGCGGGAGCTCGACAAGCGCACCTCCTTCGTCCGCCGCAACATCGTCGAGACCATGAGCGGCACCTGCTACGAGAAGGGCAAGGCGCTCGCCGATCGGAAGGACTTCCGCGCGTCGTGCCGGCTGTGGAAGCTGGGCAGCAACTTCTCGCGCAGCAACATCGATCTCCTCAAGGCGCTCACCAACGTGTGCACCCGGCGCGCGTCGGACGCCTACGACAAGGCCGAGACCTGCGAGCAGCTCAAGGCCGCGCAGGACTTCGCGGTCGACGGCGACGGCTTCAAGGAGAAGATCGCCGACTCGATGGCCGAACTTGGGTGCAACTGACGGGCAGAGCCTGCTACCTCCGGAGCCATGGCCACCCAGGGTGATTTGTTCGGGTTCATGCAGGCGCCGGCCTCCCCGCAGGCGCCGCTCCCCGCGCCCGAGGCGCCCGTCGGGCCGAAGACCCTGACGCTGATCGACGCGTCGGGGATCATCTTCCGCGCGTACCATGCGCTCCCGCCCCTCACGACGAGCAAGGGCGTGCCGACCAACGCGGTGCTGGGCTTCACCCGCATGGTGCTCAAGCTGCTGCGCGAGCGGAAGCCGACGCACCTCGCGCTCTGCTTCGATCGCGACAGCCGCAAGGGCCGGCTCGCCATCGACCCCAACTACAAGGCCAACCGCGAGGCGACGCCCGACGACCTGCTCAAGCAGTTCGACCTGATCCGCAAGATCGCCGACGTGCTCGAGCTCCCCATCGTCGAGGTGCCGGGCTGGGAGGCCGACGACGTCATCGCCACCCTCACCGGGCGCGCGCGGGCGAAGGGCATGGAGGTGGAGATCATCACCTCCGACAAAGACTTCCTCCAGCTGCTCGAGCCGGGCACCCGCATCTACGACCCGATGAAGGACAAGCCGATCACCGAGGCCACGGCGCTCGAGCGGTACGGGGTCAAGGCGTCGCAGATGCGCGACTACCAGGCGCTGGTGGGTGACGCGATCGACAACATCCCCAAGGTGCCGGGCATCGGGCCGAAGACCGCGGCCGACCTGCTGGCCCAGTTCGGGTCAGTGGAGGTGATGCTCAGTCGCCTCGACGAGGTGCCCAGGCCGAAGATCCGCGAGGCGCTCAAGACGAACCTCGAGCAGCTCAAGATGGCGCTGCAGCTGGTCAGCTTTCAGCACGAGCTGCCGATCGCCCAGAGCCCCGACGACTTCGCCCGCCGTGAGCTCCGAGAGGCCGAGGCCCGGGTGCTCTTCACCGAGCTCGAGTTCTACCGGCTGATCCAGGAGATGCCGTCCGCGAAGCCGACCCCCTTGCGCCAGCAGGCGACGATCGTCCGCGACGAGGCGGCACTGGTCGCGCTGTGCGAGGTGCTCTCGAAGGCGGGGCGGGTGTCGCTGGTGCCGGCCTTCGAAGGCGAGCCGCACTCCGCGCCTTTGCTGGGCCTGGGCATCGTCAGCGGCACCGAGACCTGCGCTTACCTCGTGGTGCCTGCCTTCGCCCCCACGCTGGTGGCCTCGACGCTCGGGCCGGTGTTGCGCCGGCCGGGGTTGCAGCTCGAGGCGCACGACGGCAAGGCGCTGATCCACCTGCTGCACGCAGTGGGCATCGACGGGGTGACGCTCCACACCGACGTGGAGCTCTTCTCGTACCTGCTCAACCCCTCCCGCAAGGAGCACGCGCTGGCCGATCTCGCGCGCGAGCGGCTGCGCACCGAGCTCCCCACCTGGCCTGACGGGCCATCGGGGCGCGGCCGGGCGGTGCTGGCCGAGATGCACGAGGAGCGGGCGGCGATGCTCTTCGCCGCCTCGGCCGACGCGGTCGATCGCCTGGTGGCCGACCTGTGGACGGAGATCGAGGGCATGGGGCTGGCGAAGCTGGCCACCGAGCTCGAGCTCCCGCTGGTGCCGGTGCTGGCGAAGATGGAGCGCTGTGGCGTGCTGCTCGACCTGGGCGCGCTCGCGGAGATCTCGGTGGAGGTCAACGCCTCGGTCGAGACGATGCTCGCGGAGGTCTACCGGTTGGCCGGCCACGAGTTCAACGTGGGCTCGCCGGCGCAGCTGGCGCAGGTGCTCTTCGAGGAGCTGAAGCTCCCGGTGCTCAAGAAGAACAAGGGGAGCAGCAGCAGCTCGACGGATCACGAGGTGCTGGAGAAGCTCGCCGAGGAGCACCCGCTGCCGCGCGCGATCATCGAGTACCGCAGCGTGGCGAAGCTCAAGAGCACCTACCTCGACACGCTGCCGACGCTCATCGGCGCCGACGGGCGCATCCGCACCACGTTCAACCAGGCGATGGCCGCGACGGGCCGCCTCTCTTCGACCAACCCCAACCTGCAGAACATCCCCATCCGCACCGAGCTGGGGAAGCAGATCCGCCGGGCGTTCATCGCCGCGCCGGGCTGGGTGCTGGTCTCGGCCGACTACAGCCAGGTGGAGCTGCGGATCCTCGCGCACATCTCGGGTGACGAGGGGCTGGTGCGCGCCTTCGCGGAAGACGCCGACGTGCACGCGCGCACCGCGGCCGAGGTCTTCGGGGTGAAGCTCGAGGAGGTCACCCGCGAGCAGCGCAGCGTCGCCAAGATGGTGAACTACGGCATCGCCTACGGGCTGTCGCCGCACGGGCTCTCGACGCGCCTCAACATTCCCATCGAGGAGTCGAAGTCGATCATCGAACGCTACTTCCAGCGTTTTCCGGGCATCAACCAGTACGTCGAGGACACCATCGCCAGCGCGCGGCGCACCGGCTACGTGGAGTCGATCTTCGGCCGGAGGCGCTACATGCCTGA
>JBBRUE010000111.1:0-12205 GCA_038248085.1 Myxococcales bacterium
GGTGCGTGAGGTACGGGTCTGACAGGTGCTCCCGGGCGATCGCGCAGAGGTCGGCCCGGCCCGCACCGATGACGGTGTTGGCGTGGTCGGCGCCCATGATGCCGCCCACGGCCATCACCGGAATGCCGGCGCCGAGCTTCACCGCCTCGGCGAAGGGCACCTGGTACATGCGGCCGTACTCGACCTTCGACTCGGGCACGTTGCCCGCTGACGACACGTCGATGACGTCGCAGCCCAGCGCCTTGAGCGCGCGCGCGAGCACCACGGTGTCCTCCACCGTCTGCCCGGTAGGCCCCAGCCAGTCGGTCGCCGAGACGCGCACCCCGAGCGGCTTGTCTTGCGGCCACGCGGCGCGCACCGCGGCGAAGACCTCGAGCGGGTAGCGCATGCGGTTCTCGAGCGAGCCGCCGTACGCGTCGGTGCGCCGGTTCGACAGCGGCGAGAGGAAGCTCGACAGCAGGTAGCCGTGCGCGAAGTGGAGCTCGATGAAGTCGAACCCGCACCGCTCCGCCCGCTTCGTCGCGTCGACGAAGCACTGGGTGACGCGCTCGAGGTCGGCCTTCGTCATCTGCTTCGGGGTGGGTGCGCCGGGCGAGAACGGCAGGGCCGAGGGGCCGATGGCTTCCCACGACGCGTCCCCCTTCAGCGGCTGGTCGCCTTCCCACGGCAGCCCCCAGCTCGCCTTGCGCCCTGCGTGGGCGAGCTGCACGCCGATGCGCGCGGGGCTCTGGGCCTTCACGAAGTCGACGACGCGCTTCCAGGCGTCGGCCTGGTCGTCGTTCCACAAGCCGGCGCAGCCGTGGGTGATGCGACCCTCGGGCGAGACGTTGGTCATCTCGGTCAGCACCAGCCCCGCGCCGCCGAGGGCGCGGCTCCCGAGGTGCACCAGGTGCCAGTCGTTGGGCACGCCGTCCTTCGCCGAGTACTGGCACATCGGCGAGACCACCACGCGGTTCTCCAGCGTCAGGCCGCGCAGGGTGAAGGGCGCGAAGAGCGGGGGCGGGGCGCTGCCATCGGAGTTGCGCGTCGTGCCGTGCGCGTCGGCGAACTGCGCGTCGGCGGCGGCGACCAGCGAGGGGTCGCGGGTGCGCAGGTTGTCCCAGGTGATGCGTTTGCTGCGCGTCATCAGGTTGAAGGTGAACTGCAGCGGCGGCTGTTCCACGTAGCGCGCGGCGTTCTCGAACCACTCGAGGCTCGTCTGCGCGGCCCGCTGCACGCGGATCGCCTCGGGCTTGCGCACCCGCTCGTAGGCCTCGAGCGAGGCCTCGACGTTCAGCCCGTTCGCCTTGAGCGCGTCGTGGAGGGAGATCGCGTCTTCCATCGCCAGCTTGGTGCCCGAGCCGATCGAGAAGTGGGCGGTGTGCACCGCGTCGCCGAGCAGCACGAGGTGGCCGTGCCGCCAGCGCTCACAGGTGACGGTGGGGAAGGTGCGCCAGATGGACTTGTTGGGGCACAGCGGGTGCCCGTCGAGCTCGTCCTTGAAGAGCGCCTCGAGGAAGGCGACCGACTGCGCCTCGGTCATGGTGTCGAGGCCGGCCTTCTTCCACACCTCCTCGTGGCACTCGACGATGAAGGTCGAGCGCGCGCCCGAGGGCTGCAGCGGCTCCTGGGTGAAGGGGTAGGCGTGCACCTGGAAGAGACCGTGCGGCGAGTCCTTGAAGAGGAAGGTGAAGGCGCGCAGCGGCCTGGTGGTGCCCAGCCAGGTGAACTTGCACTTGCGCCAGTCGAGGTGGGGGCGGAACACCTCGGCGTAGCGTTCGCGCAGCGGGCTGTGCACCCCGTCGCACCCGATGACGAGGTCGGCCTCGGGCAGCGGCTCGACCGGGAGCTCCTTCTGGAAGGTGAGCTTCACGCCCAGCCCGGCGCAGCGGCGCTGGAGGATCTCGAGGAGGTCCTTGCGGGCCAGCCCGCAGAAGCCATGCCCGGTGGAGACCGTGGTCTGGCCCCGCACCGTGGTCTCGATGTCGTCCCAGTAGGCGAAGCGCGCCTCGATGGCCGCGAGGCTCTCGGCGTCGGCGTCGCGGAGGTTGCCCAGCGTCTCTTTCGAGAAGACGACCCCCCAGCCGAAGGCGTCGTCGGGCTTGTTCTTCTCGAAGACCTCCACATCGACGTAGGGGAAGGACTTCTTGATCAGCAGCGAGAAGTAGAGACCAGCGGGACCGCCGCCGATGCTGACGATGCGCATGGAGGCGGCTTGTACTTCGGTTTCCGGCTGGCCACTTTATTGACGTAGCTGTCACGCCTCCGCGACCCTAACTTCCCGCCCTCACCCCGGAGGCTGCATGCCATCGCCCGACGTGAACCCGCTGCGCGCAGGACTGGTCGACGAGCGGCTCCCCGAGCCGTGCACCATCGTGATCTTCGGTGCCTCGGGCGACCTCACGCGCCGCAAGCTGATCCCCGCGCTGTACACCCTCGCCGTCGAGCGCCTGCTGCCCGCGAACCTGACCATCGTCGGCTTCGCGCGCAAGGAGCAGAGCGACGAGGGGTTCCGCGCCGAGATGCGCGAGGCCTGCCAGAAGTTCGCGCGCCACCGCCCGCTCGACGAGGCGGTGTGGGAGACCTTCGCCAAGGGCCTCTTCTACCAGGTGGGCGACTACGACGACGCGCCCAGCTACGCCGCGCTCAAGACGCGCCTCGCCGAGCTCGACCTCGCGCGCGGCATCAACGGCAACCGGGTCTTCTACCTCTCGACGCCGCCCTCGAACTTCCCGGTGACCATCGCGCAGCTCGGCGCCGCCGGCCTGGTGAGCCGCGACGGGAAGAAGCCCTTCCGCCGGGTGATCATCGAGAAGCCCTTCGGCACCGACCTCGCCTCGGCCCAGCAGCTCAACCGCGACGTGCTCGGGGTGCTCGACGAGGCGTCGGTGTACCGAATCGATCACTACCTCGGCAAAGAGACCGTGCAGAACCTGATGGTCCTGCGCTTCGCCAACGGCCTCTTCGAGCCCTTGTGGAACAGCCGCTACGTCGACCACGTGCAGATCACCGGCGCCGAGTCGCTGGGCATCGAGGGCCGCGGCGGCTACTTCGAGCAGGCCGGCATCTTGCGCGACATGGTGCAGAACCACCTCTTCCAGGTGCTCGCCATCACCGCGATGGAGCCGCCGGTGGCGATGACCTCCGACGACCTGCGCGACGAGAAGGTGAAGGTGCTCAAGGCGCTGCGGCCGATCCCCGAGGGGCGCTTCGACGAGTTCGTCGTGCGCGGCCAGTACCACGAGGGCACGATCTCCGGCCGCCGGCAGATGGGGTACCAGGACGAGCCGGGCGTCACCAAGGGCTCGAAGCGCGAGACCTACGTGGCGATGAAGATCTTCATCGACAACTGGCGCTGGGCCGGGGTGCCGTTCTACCTGCGCTCGGCCAAGGCGATGCCCAAGAAGGTGACCGAGGTGGCGCTGGTGTTCCGCGAGGCGCCGCTGCGGCTCTTCGGCGAGCGCGCGTCGCAAGGCCAGTCGCCCAACGTGCTGGCGATTCGCATTCAGCCCGACGAGGGCGTGTCGCTGCGCTTCGGCGCCAAGGTGCCCGGCAACACCATGGACATCCAGCCGGTGAACATGGAGTTCCGCTACGGCACCTCGTTCGGCGCCGAGCCGCCGGAGGCCTACGAGCGGCTGCTGCTCGACTGCATGCTCGGCGACCAGGCGCTCTTCACCCGCGGCGACGAGGTCGAGGCGTCGTGGAAGTGGATCAGCCGCATTCACCGCGCGTGGGACGCCTCGTCGGAAGACGTGCACAGCTACGAGGCGGGCACCTGGGGACCGGCCGAGGCCGATCGCCTGCTGCTCCGCGGCGGGCATCACTGGAGGCGCCCGTGACGGCAGCCGAGTTCGAGCGCTTCACCGGCGGCTCGGCCATCGGGGTCGACGTGGCGGCGATCGAGCGCGATCTCGCGGCGCTGTGGCGCCAGGCGGCGACCGGGCACACCGCGGTGACCCGCGCCTGCGCGTGGAACCTCGTGGTGCACGCCGAAGGAGATGAAGACGCGGCGCGCGCCAAGCTGCTGGCCGACGCGTTGGTGGCGAGCGTGCCGTCGCGCACCTTGATCCTCCACCACCGGCCCAACGGCACCGGCCCCGAGCTCGAGGCCTTCGTCACCGCGAACTGCCAGCTGATGCCCGGCGGCGGGAAGCTGTTGTGCAGCGAAGAGATCACCATCGAGTCGCGGGGGAAGGGCAGCGACTACCTCCCCTCGCTCACCCGCGCGCTGCTGGTGCCGGACATCCCGACGGCGGTGCTGTGCGCCGGGTTGCCGGCCGAGAGCGCGCTGCTCACCGAGTTGGTGGCAGTGGGCGACCGACTGATCATCGACTCGCGAGGCGCGGAGCGGCTGCTGGCCGTCGAGCGCCTGGGCAAGGCGCTGACCCGCGTGGCCGACCTGGCGTGGCTGCGCACCGCGCCGTGGCGCCTGGCGGTGGCCGCGGCCTTCGACCCGCCGGTCGACGCGTCGATGCTCTTCAAGTTGACGCGGGTGAAGGTGAGCTGCGCGCAGTCCTCGGCCACCGAGGCGAAGTTGTTGTTCGGGTGGCTCGGGGCGCGGCTGTCGTGGGGCGCGGTGGAAGACGGCATGGTGCTGCGTCAGCAGGGCCGCGTGCGGCTCGACACCGAGTGGACCGACGGGCCCGGGCTGCGCATCG
The DNA here is from genome assembly GCA_038248085.1 of Myxococcales bacterium. Lineage (GTDB taxonomy): Bacteria > Myxococcota > Myxococcia > Myxococcales > Myxococcaceae > Archangium_A. Next base: position 4,641 of record JBBRUE010000111.1, read on the forward strand.
AGTTCGAAGTGGAGGGTGGCAAGCGGGTGGTGGTGACGTCGAACGTCCCGCCGCTGAGTGATGAAGCGTTGGTGCCAGCGGCCTTGGGGCCGCGCGGATCAGATCGGCTGTACCAGACCGCGCTTCGTCGCGCGGTGGAGCTCGACTCGTGAGTATCGAAAAAGCATTCGTGAACGCATTCGTGAAGGCCGCCCAGTCGGCGACCGGGGTCTTCACCTGTGCCCTGACCGGCGGCTCGGCCGCCACCACCCTCTACCCGCTGCTGGCCAACGAAGACCTCGAGCTCGACTGGTCGAACATGCAGTTCTTCTTGAGCGACGAGCGCTGCGTGCCGTCGAGCCACGCGGACAGCAACTTCAAGCTCATCCGCCAGGTGCTCCCGATGGCGAAGCTGCACCGGGTGCGCACCGAGCTGCCGCCCGACAAGGCCGCCGCCGACTACACCCGCGCGTTGCCGCAGCACCTCGACCTGGTGCACCTCGGCATGGGCGCCGACGGGCACGTGGCCTCGCTCTTCCCCGGGCACCCGCTGCTCGAGGAGAAGACGCGTCGCTTCGCCGCGCTCACCGATTCCCCCAAGCCCCCGGCCGAGCGGGTGACGATGACGTTGCCGGCCATCGCCGCTGCGCGCGAGGTGTGGTTCCTCGTGCTCGGCGAGGCCAAGCGCGAGACGGCGAACCTCGCGCGCACTGATCCGAAATCTCAACTCCCGGCGGCGCTGGTGCAGCGCGCGGCCCGCAGCTCCACCTGGTTCACCGACTTCTGAAGGGAAAGACCTCACCCATGGCGCTCTCCGCTCCCGCAACGAACTCCGCAGACATCGGCCTCATCGGCCTGGCCGTGATGGGCCAGAACCTCGCGCTCAACATCGCCGACCACGGCTACCGTATCGCCGTCTACAACCGCACCGGCGCGGTCACCGAGCGGCTGGTGGTCGACTCCCCGCACCCCAACCTCGTGCCCGCGCTCGAGCTGAAGGACTTCGTCGCGTCGATCAAGCGGCCGCGGCGGATCATCATTCTCGTGAAGGCGGGCGGGCCGACCGACGCAGTCATCGACTCGCTGGTGCCGCTGCTCGAGAAGGGCGACGTCATCGTCGACGGCGGCAACGCGTTGTTCACCGACACCATTCGCCGCGAGAAGGCGCTCGGTGAGAAGGGCCTGCTCTTCGTGGGCTCCGGCGTGTCGGGCGGTGAAGAGGGCGCGCGGCTGGGCCCCTCGCTGATGCCCGGCGGCAAGCCCGAGGCGTGGAAGCTGCTCGAGCCGGTGTGGCGCGACATCGCGGCGAAGGTCGACCCGGTCACCGGCAAGCCGCTCCCCGGGGGCGCGCCCGGCAAGCCCGTGAAGGGTGGGGTGGCGTGCACCACGTACATCGGCCCGGACGGCGCGGGGCACTACGTGAAGATGGTGCACAACGGCATCGAGTACGCCGACATGGAGCTCATCGCCGAGGCGTTCCACGTGCTGACCTCGGTGCTCAAGCTGTCGATCGACGAGACCGCGAAGGTGTTCGCCGAGTGGAACCAGGGCGACCTCGACAGCTTCCTCATCGAGATCACCGCGGAGGTGCTGCGTCACAAGGACGTGGTGACCGGCCGGCCCTTCGTCGACATCGTGCTCGACGCGGCGGGGCAGAAGGGCACCGGGAAGTGGACCAGCACCTCGAGCCTCGACCTCGGCGTGCCCAGCCCCACCATCGCGGAGGCCGTGTTCCAGCGGTACCTCTCGGCCAAGAAGGAAGAGCGCGTCGCGGCCTCGAAGGTGATCAGCGGGCACCCGGTGCCGCACTCGCTGGGCGTGACCATCGAGGCGGTGCGCGACGCGTTGTACTGCTCGAAGCTGTGCGCCTACGCGCAGGGGTTCCAGCTGATGGCGGCCGCGGCGAAGGAGTACGGGTGGACGCTCGACTTCGGCGCCATCGCGCAGATCTTCCGCGGGGGGTGCATCATCCGCGCGCGGTTCCTCCAGAAGATCACCGAGGCGTACTCGCGCGACCCGTCGCTGGCGAACCTGCTGATGGACCCGTACTTCGTCGAGGCGGTGAAGAAGGCGGAAAGTGGGTGGCGCAAGGTAGTGGCGGCGTGCGCGCTCGAGGGCGTTCCGGCCCCGGCCTTCGCCTCGGCGCTGTCGTACTTCGACGGGTACCGCGCGGAGAAGCTGCCAGCGAACATCATTCAGGCGCAGCGCGACTTCTTCGGCGCCCACACCTTCGAGCGCACCGACGGGCCGCGGGGACAGTTCTTCCACGTCGACTGGCCGGACCCGAAGCGGCCGCAGCTCGCGACGAAGTGAGCTTCGGCTGACCCTCGCCCCCGATGAAGGGGCGAGGCTGTTTCAGGTGATGGCTTTACCGACCGCGATGCTGAACGGCACGGTGACGATCATGCTCAGCACGGCCGCGCCGATGATCCACAGGCCCATGGTGTGGGCGACGCTGGGGATCATCAGCAGCACGGTGATCAGCATTCCCGTGAGCACCGGCGCGGCGATCGTCCAGATGAAAAATGCAGGCTTCGTCATCATGAGAACTCCCTCGCTATGATATGCGGTGTGAGAGCCGTCGTCGATGGTGACGGTTCCCCGGGCTGCCGAAACGCAGTTCCTGCGGCCGCGTGAGAGGCTGCGTGCCGGGGGCGAAGCGCTGAGCTGGACGACCCCGCGCAGGGAAAGAGCGGGAGTAGGTTGCACGCCATGTTCGCACTCCCGCTCGCGCTGATCGTCCTCGCTGCGGATCCGCAGCCTTCGCTCAAGTCGCTCAAGGGCCTGAACATCACCTCGCTCAAACCGTGGCTGGTGGCCAACCTCCCGACGCTGGCGAAGTGCGGCAAGCCCGGGCCTCCGACCGCGAGCGACGAGGTTTCGGTGAGCGCGCAGTTCTCGAAGTCGCCCGACGTGACGGTCGAAACCGTCGCGGCCGCGCTCAGTGACGGGGCTTGCGTGAAGAACACCATCGAGGCGTGGAAGAACGATGGGCATCAGCCCAGCGCCGGGCCGTTTCGCTTCACCTACCGCCTCCGCCCGGCCGCGAAGAAGTAGTCAGCCTACGGGCGGGGGCCGAGCAGGAACTGCAGGGCCCCGGGGAGTCGCGACGCCCACGCCGACTCGGTGTGCATCGCCCCCGGCTGCACCACGTACTTCACCGTCGAGTCGCGCACGTACCCGAGCGCCTCGTAGCCCGCCACGAGGGCGGCGGCGTCGGCCACCGTCTCGCTCGACGCGCTGCTCCCTTCCGCGGTGCCGATGTCGACGTACGCGCGCAGCGGCCGCACCGCGCCGGTCTGCGGCAGCAACGTCAGCAGCACCTTGCTGTCCCACCAGACGCTGGGGCTCATCGCGCCCACCGACCCGAAGACGTCCGCGTGGCGAATGCCCGCGTAGCTGCTGATCAACCCGCCGAGCGATGAGCCGATGAGCACCGTGTCTTCGCGGCCCGGCTTCGTGCGCAGCTCCGCGTCGACCCTGGGCTTGAGCTCGGTGATCAGCATCTGCACGTACGCGTCCCCGTGACCGCCGCCGTAGCTCGGGTCGGCTGTCGGCGTGTACTCGTCGATGCGCGCCGCGCCCGCATTCTCCGGGCCCACCACGATCGCCTCTCGGAAGCTCCCATCGCCCGCGGCCGCGTTCATCGCGTCGGCGACGGCCCAGGTGACGCCTCCGAAGGAAGCGGCAGGGTCGAAGAGGTTCTGCCCGTCGTGCATGTAGACCACTGGCATGCGCGCGGTGCCGTTCTCGAGGTACGTCGGCGGCAGGTACACGTAGACGCCGCGGGTGTTGCCCAGCACCGTCGAGGTGAACGTCGGCCAGCGCACGCTCCATTCTCCGATGTCGCGGAAGAAGCGCGGCGCCACCTCGACCGTCGCGCCCACGGCGGCGCGGTAGTTGGGGCCCTTCGACCAGGTCGCGTCATCGAGCAGCGGCTTCCACTCGAGCGCCTCGGCCAGGGTGGGGAGCGAGAGGGTCCAGGTGGTCGCGTCGACCTTCTGCATGGGAACGCCCGTGTTCCATGACAGCGGCGCCTTCGAGCCACGCACGAACAACGCCTGCGTGCCCGCGGGGTAGGTCACGCGCAGCACCGTGCCCAGGGTGCCCGCATCGGGTGGCGTGCCGGCGTCAGGCCACCCGGCGTCCACGACCGGCGCGGGCCCCGCGTCCGTCCCTGCATCGCCGGAGGGAACGACCGGCGCACCGCACGCCGCCAACACCAGGAACACGAGGAAGGACATGTGCACGGGTCGCTGCCTCGCACGCCGCGCGACACGGCGTCAACGCGCGCCGGAGGTACGACGGCCTCGACGTCGTGGTGTTCGCGCGTCGCACCGACTCACCCCCTCGGGCCTTCGCCTTCGTGCGTCGGGCGACAGCCCGCCTGCATGGGGGCCGCGGGTGAGGGCGCCGAGCACCGTGCCTCGACCGGAACAGCCCCGCGAACCGAACACCCGTGACTCCCGTGTGCAGGCTTCGACTCGCGGCGCGCTCCCTCCGGGGGTCTCCGGGCGCATACCCATTGGTGACAAACAGGGGCGGTCTCCGACGCACGGCCTCGCGCCGATTTGTCACCAATGGGTATGCGCCTGAGACCCCGCCGGGAGGGCACCGCCACGCACCCAGAACTGAACCGAGCCGCCATCGTCATCGCTGAGCGCCCGAGTCACGGTGCGTGGCGTGCCGCGAGGCCGAAGGAGAGGACACCGCTCATCCGCCGTCATGAACCCCTGCGCGCTCGAGGCGTTGTGCTTCTCATTCCGCGACCGCAGCAGGGCGCCTGCCGAGCACCCGCACGACGCGACACGGTCTTGCGCGCCAGAGGTGCGTCTCGAAGGTCAGGCGCTCACTGCGGCACGGCAGCGACGTCGACGACCGCGCGGTAGAGCACCTCGAGCCCGCGGTGCACGTTCTTCACGCTGACGCGCTCGTCGCGGCCGTGGAACGTGGCGAGCTCCTCGGGGGTGACGTCGAAGGGCACGAAGCCGTACGCCCGGGCTCCCTTCGCGCGCGCGAGAATGGAGTCGGTGTAGCCCGGCGAGATGACCGGCCCGGCGACTGCGTCGTCGCGTCCCGCCACGGCCTGCCGCGCGAGCGCATCGAAGAAGGGGTCATCCATCTCCGAGACCGCGGCGTCGAAGGCCTGCACCACCTCGAACTTGATGCCCGCCACGTCCTTCACCAGCGCCTCGAGCTCGGCCTGCAGCGCCTTTGGCGTCGTCCCGGGGAGCAGCCGGCAGTCCATGATGGCCGACGTCGCCGAGGGGATGACGTTGGGCGCGCTGCCCTTGCCCTCGAAGCCAGTGACCTGGCAGGTGTCGGTCACGCCCGCGCGCGTCTGCGGCTTGGCCATCAGCTTCTTCATCGCGAAGGTGTCGACGAGGGCGGGGTGTTGCATCACGAAGCCCTGCACGCCGCCGTTCTTCTCGCCCACCCGCCGCAGCAGCTCGTACATCGCCGGCTGAATGCGCGGCTTCGGCTGGCGGGTAGCGAGCTTCCCGAGCGCCTCCACCAGCCGCGTGGGCGCGCGGTTGTCGGTCGGCGTGCTGCCGTGCCCCGCCTCGCCTTCCGCGGTGACGCGCAGCCAGAGGATGCCCTTCTCGCCGACGGAGATGGCGAAGGCCGTCTGGTTCTCGGTGAGCAGGCCGCGCACGCCCATGCCGCCCTCGTTGATGATGTGGCCGCAATCGAGCTCGCTCCACAGCTGCTCGGTGACGAGCTTCATGCCGCCCTCGGCCACCTCTTCATCGGCGACCGCGAGGAGGATGACGTCGCGCTGCAGCGGCACGTGCTGGCGCGCGAGCCAGCGGAAGGTCTGCAGCTCGAGCGTGCCCATGCCCTTCATGTCGAGCGCGCCGCGGCCCCACACCATGCCGTCCTTCAGCGCACCCGAGAGCGGGCCGGTGTCGGCGGGCCAGGTCGCGGCCTCGGCGGGGACCACGTCGATGTGCGAGAGCAGGCACAGCGGCTTCTCCCCGTTGGGCGTGCTGGCCTTGAGTCGCGCGACGAGCGAGCCGCGCCCGGGGGCGAACTCGTGCACCTGCGCCTCGAGGCCGTCCTTCGCGAGCTCGGCCTGGAGGTACGCTGCGCCGAGCGTCTCGTTGCCAGGCGGGTTCATGGTGTCCAGCTTCAGGTAGCCCTGCAGCACGCTCACCGCTTCGTCGCCGGCCTTCGCCCAGTCGATGCCGGCGCTGAACTTCTCGACCCCGGCCGGGGCCTCGTGGAGCGGCCGGGGCGCCCCGGCGCACGACAGGAACACAGCGCTGATCAACCCGAAGGCACGACGCATGGATCGACTCGTATTCCATCGGCGCCGGGAGTGAGAGACATTGCAGCGCGAGATGCTCACCACGCTCCAGCAGCTGGGCGCGGCGGCGGCGGGGCTGGTGGGGGGCGTCCTCTCTGGCTTCTTCGGTGTCGGCGGCAACGTGATCCTGGTGCCCTTGTTGGCGCTGGTGCTCGGGCTCTCGCAGCACCAGGCGCAGGGACTCACCCTCGCGGCGCTGCTGCCGCCGCTGGGGTTGCCCGCGGTGTGGCAGTACCGGCGCGCGGGCGTGCCGTTGCTCTGGCCGGTGGTGGGCGTGGCGATCGCCGGGTTCCTCCCCGGAATTCCGCTCGGGAGCCTGCTGGCCAACGTGCTGCCGGCCCACGCGCTGCGCCTGCTGTTTGCGTGTCTATTGGTGGTGACCGCGGTGCGCACCTGGCGCACGAAGCAGAGCGACGCCGAGCGGCCGGCCCTCGAGGCGCCACCTCCCGGCTTCGCGCCGATCACCTTGCTGGCGGGCTTCGGTACGGGCATCGCCTCGGGCCTGCTGGGCATCGGCAAGGCCATCGTGCTCATCCCGATCCTGACGTGGAAGCTCGGGCTCAGTCAGCGGCAGGCCCAGCTCACCAGCCTTGCGATGCTCTTGCCGCCCATCGCGCTGCCCGGGGTCTGGGTCTACGCGCAGTCGCAGGGAGGGCTGCCGTGGGGCGCGCTGCTGCCGGTCGCCGGCGGCTTCGTCATCGGCGCGTTCGTCGGCGCGAGGCTGGGGCGGGTGGTGAGCGCGGTGCGGCTGACGCGGGGCTTTGCGCTGCTGCTCGGGGTGAGCGCGGTAGCGCTGGTGGTCACCGCGCTGCGGAGCTGAAGGTGTCGGTGCAGACGGCATGAGGCTGCGTCCCGCGCCCACGCGGAGAGATCAGCGCGATCGCGAGCGGGAGGAATCGTTGCACGGGCGGCTCCTGCTCCCACGCGCGCCGAATCGCTTCGATGAGTCCACTGCGCACGGCGAGGCGGGCCTCCGAGCCTGAACCCGGAGGCGCCGCGTCTGGAATCACTGCAGCGTGAACGTGAGGTCGATCGAGCCGGGGTTCCCGACCCGGTAGGCCTTCACCACCACGAACACGACCTTCGTTGCGCCGGTGGTGTTGCCGACGAGGAGCGTCTCCACGCCGCCGCTGGCGGTCATGTCCACGCAGCCCTCGCTGGTGGTCATCGCGCAGGTCGGCGAGCGCACGAAGAGCACCGCGTCGACGTTGCTCCCCGACGGCGGAGTGCCCACCACGGTCAGCGTCTGCCCCGCGGGAATGGACACCTCGTAGAC
>JBBRUE010000112.1:0-12165 GCA_038248085.1 Myxococcales bacterium
CCTCCCGCTTCGGAGGCACCCCGCGGATGATGTCCCCGCCCCCGACCGTCGGCCACACGTCGGCCGGCGCCTCGATGATCAGCTCGGTCTTCGGCTCAGACGCCACCGGCGCGAGCTTCGGCAACGGCTCGAGTTCTTCCGCCTTCATCGGCTCCGGCGGCGTCACCTGGCGCGCCTTCGCCTCGGCCGGCGCCAGGCGCGGCAACGAGCGCGGCGTCCCCTGGGCGGTGATCATCGGCGGGGACGACGGAGTCCCACCCACCGCCGCCACCATCGTCCGCCCTTCCACCGCCGTGGTCGCGTCATCGACGGCGGCGACCTCCGCGAGGTCCCGGTCCATCATCGAGGTGAGCTTGAGGCGCTTCGTCTTCTGCGAGCGCGTATCGAAGCGCAGCCGTTGCCCCGGCTCGACGTAGGTCGCCTCGCCGCTGGGCAGCTCGACCTTCACCCGGCCCTCGGCCACCGAGACCTCGACGACCTCCGCGTCGTTGGTCACGCCGAACACCGTGCCGATCACCTGCACCGAGACGCCGCCGGAGTGCACGACGAAGCCCTTGCGTTGCTGATGCGAAGCGCGCACCGCGAGGGTGCCCCGCTCGAGGGTCAGCGCGACGTCGTCCGCCTCCGAGCGGGTCAACGCGAGCTGCGAGGCCCCGCCGACGCGCAGGTGACTGCGATCGGGCAGGTGCACGAAGGCCTTGCCGATCATCGAGGTGCGAAGGACGTCACCGCCATGCAGCTCGGTGCCGTCGAGGAGCTCCGTCGCGGTCCGTCCCACGCGCACGAGGCCCTGGGCGCGATCGACCCGCGCCCACGACGAGACGGGAGACGGCTGCTCCTCCGCGACCACCGGCAAGGGCTGGGGTCGGGGCCAGGCCACGAAGAGGATCACCGCGGCCGTGACGGCGAGCGCCACGCCGACCCCGCCGAGCCTGCGGAGAAGCGGACCTCGCGCCTGCGCCTGGAGCCGCTTCTCGACCAACGCCCCGACCTGCGCATCGACCTTCGACCAGGCGACGGACGGCCGGGCGACGCGGGCCAGCTCGATCGCCTCCTTGGCCACCTGCACCGCCGCCAGCTGCTCGACGCACTCCGGGCAGTCTTCGAGGTGCGCCTCGACGAAGCGGTGCTCCCCGAGCTCGAGTTCCTTCGCGGCGTAGGCCCACAGCTGCAGGTCATGGCGGATCATGACTCCACCTCCGCCCGGGTCAGCTCGCGCAGGGCCACGGTGAACTCGAGCCGCGCGTGGTGCAGGCGGGAGCGCACGGTGTTGTAGGAAGTGCCGATGGCCTGGGCGATCTCCTCCGGGCCCATGCCGCAGAGCTCGTGGTAGACGAAGACGATCCGTTTCTTCGCGGTGAGCTTCTCGAGCGCGCGGTGCACGAGGCGCGACGCCTGGGCGGCCTGCGCGGCGCGCTCCGGGTCCTCGCCGAAGTCGATGCCGTCGGGGAGCTCGGCGGTGAGGTCTTCCTTGCGGCGCCGCCACCAGCGCAGGTTCATCAACGCCACGTTGGCGCACACCCGGTAGAGGAAGGTGCGGAACTGCGAGTCGCCGCGGAAGCTCGGCACCGCCTTGAGCAACCGCAGGTACGTGTCCTGGATCATGTCTTCGAGATCGGGCCGGGCGCCGACGAGGTGAAAGAGCGTGCGCGCCACGTCGTCGCGGGTGAGCCGGTAGAGCTCCTCGAAGGCGAGCACGTCGTCCTTCTTGATGCGGTCGACCAGCCGCAGGAGCCTCGCTTCGACTTGTCCGGTCGGCTGCGGCGTCGGGACCAACCTCGGGAGCGGCAGGGCGTCAGCGGACACGAAGGACCTCCGGGCAACGGTGAGAAGACGCGCTTCGGGCGCCGCCGATTCAGGGGAAACCGGGGCTTTCCAAGCGAGCGACCGCACCATGTTCTCTTGGTTGCCGGCCCGGCCGCCGCCGATCACCACCGCGAACCGATGATCGTTTCGAAAATGACCGGCATCGAAGGGAAGTGACGCGGCGAGTTTGGGCGCGCCGCCTCCAACCCGGAAAGAACCCATGAACTTGAATTCGCTGCGATCCCTGACGTTGCTCATCCCGCTGCTGGCTGCGAGCGGCTGCACCATCATCAACACCGACGGCGAGCTGGCCAGCTGTACCTTCGGCTGCCCCGGCTGGGCCTGCACGGGGAACTCGGACTGTCACTCGAGCTGCAGCTGTCAGAACGGGAGCTGCGAGGCCCGCCACACCTGCACCAGCACCACCGACTGCCGCGCGGGGGAATCGTGCACCAGCGGCCGATGCGAGGCGGCGTGCACCGCGAACACCGACTGCAGCACCGGGCAGTTCTGCCTCTCCGGCACGTGCCGCGCGGTGCCTCCGGGAACGAAGGCGTGCACCTCGTCGCAGCAGTGCGGAATGGACACCTGCATCAACGGGTACTGCGTGCGGCCCTGTACCCAGAACCTCGACTGCAGCGGCGGGCAGACCTGCCAGGCCGGGTTCTGCGGCGGCTCGTCGACGCTCCCTGACGGCGGCGCCGGTGGTGGTGGCGGCTCGTCCTCCACGGGCGGCGGCAACGGCTCGGGTGGTGGCTCGGCGACCGGTGGCGGCAGCGGCACGGGCGGCGGCACGGCGACCGGTGGCGGCAGCGGCACGGGTGGCGGCACGGCGACCGGTGGTGGCGGAGGCTCGCTCCCCACGACCTGCACCTACAACGCGGACTGCGGCCAGGGCGGCTGGTGCGTGAACAGCACCTGCTTCTTCGGGTGCACGGCGGACACCGACTGCACCACCGGCAACTCGTGCCAGGGCGGCCTGTGCAAGCCGCGCCCGGTCGGCACCTGCTCGAACGCGACCCACTGCGCCACGGCCCAGGACTGCGTCGACGGCACCTGCCGGGACCGCTGCGCGGCGCCGACGACCTGCACCACGGGCCTCGTGTGCCGCATCGGCTACTGCCTGCCGCCCACCAGCGTGGTGTGCACGACGAACTGCGATTGCCCGACGGGGCTGCGCTGCGTCACCGGCACCTGCGCCCCGTAACGGAACGCGGCTGACCGACTGACTGATGCCCTCTCCTCCGTGCGGGGAGAGGGCTTTCGTCGTTTCTACTTCTTCAGCGCGGTCGCCAATTCTTCGTAGAGGTAGATGGCGCTCTTCACCGACTTCTCCCAGTCACCGAGGTGCAGGCTCTCGTTCTCCGAGTGCGCGTTGGTGTAGGGATCTTCGACGCCGATCAGCAGCGCCGGCACGCCGCCGAGCTCCTTGCTGAACGGCTCGACGAACGGGATCGAACCGCCGCAGCCGATGGCGACCGACTTCACGCCGTAGCCCTTCTCGAGCGCACGGAACGCCGCCTGGAACGCGGGGCCCGACGAATCGGTGTACCACCAGCCCGCCGTCGAATCGGCGCGCACCTCGCACTCGAGGCCCCACGGCGTGGCCTTCTTGATCGCGGCGATCAGCTTCTCCTGCACGTCCTTCGGCTCGAGGTTCGGCACGAGGCGAATGCCCACGCGCGCCCACGCCGACTCGCACACGATGTTGCGGGCGTCCTTGCGCGAGCTGGCCTGCATCGCGTTGATGGTCAGCGACGGCTGGCGCCAGTTCGTCTCCCACGGGTGGCGGGTGCCACCCATCATCTCCACCCCGGGAAGCAGGCCCGACTGGCGACGGAAGGTCTCGCGATCACCCGGCAGCGCGGCGATCGACGCCGACTCGGCGGCGGTGAGCGGCTTCACCTTCTCGAGGATCCCCGGGATGGCGATGGTGCCGTCGGCGTTGGTGAGCGAGGCGAGCATCTTGTTGAGCGCCATCACCGGGTCCGGCACCGGGCCACCCCACATGCCCGAGTGCAGCGACTGCTTGAGCGCGCGCACCTCGACGTCCACCGTCACCAGGCCGCGCAGGGCGGTGGTGATCGACGGCAGGCCCGTCTCGAAGTTGCTGGTGTCGGTGAGCACGATGGCGTCGGCCGAGAGCAGCTGGCGGTGTCCCTGGAGGAACGCGGTGAGGTGCTCGGAGCCGATCTCCTCTTCGCCCTCGACGACGATCTTCACGTTGAGCGGGAGCGCGTTGCCCGACGCGAGGAAGGCATCGACCGCGCTGGTGTGCACCACCACGCCGGCCTTGTCGTCGGCCGAGCCGCGCGCGTAGAGGCGCCCGTCCCGCTCGGTCGGCTCGAAGGGAGGCGACTTCCACGCCGCCTCGTCGCCCGCGGGCTGCACGTCGTAGTGCGCGTAGAGCAGCAGCGTGGGCTTGCCCGGCGCCTTGAGGATCTCGCCGTAGACGTAGGGGTGCGCGCCCTCGACCTCGAGCAGCTGCACGTTGTCGAAGCCGCGCTTCTTGAGCAGCGCCGCGGTCGCCTCGGCGGCGTCACGAACGAGCTTCCGATCGAAGCCGTCGAACGAGACGGACGGGATGCGGACCAGCGTCTTGAGGTCCTCGAGGTACTCGTTCTTCTTCGCAGCGAACTTCTGCAGGGCGGAGTCGATGGACATGGTCGGGTCCATACTCCATCGTCGGCGCATGACGCTCGCCCTCGTGTTGAGCCTCGCGCTCGGCCAGGCCCCGGTCGAAGTGATGCGAGGCGACATGACGGCTTACTTCGCCGGCGAGGCGACGGAGGCGTGGGCCTTCGGCGGGCTGGGGCTCGCGTCGATCGGCAGTGGGCTCGCGCTCGTCACGCGGGGGACCGACGTGGCGCGGGGGGGCTCGGTGCCGCTCTTCGCGGTCGGGCTCATCCAGCTCGTGCTCGGGGTCGGGCTGTGGATCCGCACCCCGCCCCAGGTCGCCGCGCTCGACGCGCAGCTCGGCGCGACCCCCGCCCTCTTCGCGGAGGCGGAACGAACCCGGATGGCGCGCGTGATGCGCGGGTTCGCCGTCTACAAGGCGGTCGAGGTCGGGCTCTTCTTCGGAGGCCTCGGGCTAGCCGGGGTGGGCGGCGTGGCGAAGTCCGACTTCGCGCTCGGGGCCGGCTTCTCCCTCGCCGCGGAGGCCTTGGCGATGTTGATCCTCGACTTCTTCGCCGAGGCCCGCGGGCACGCCTACGAGTCGGCGCTGCTCGGGTTCAAGTTCTGAAGGGGCGTCACTCGCCCTCGGCGTACCAGACCTCGACCGTCTCCTTGCCGACGCCGATCCGCAGGGAGACGCACCACGCGAGGACGAGCGCCGGGCCGTGCAGCACGGCTACCCGACCACCCCGTCGAAGTACCCGTAGCCACCGGGGATGAAGTAGTCGCGGCCGCCCTCGAGCCCGAACGCCCGGAGCACCGTGGCCACCGTGTCCTGGCTGCGCGGCGTCCGGGTGACCGCGGCGCCAGACTCCTCGATGAGGGGCACCGGGGCGCCCATCGGCGAGCCATTCATCGCCTCGTCATACCCGCCGAGCATCTGGTTCCCGATGATCGACCCGCCCGCGAGGATCGCGCACGTCGCGGGGTGATGGTCGCTGCCGTTCTTCGGGAAGGTGCGGCCGAAGTCGCTGAACACGTACACCAGCGTCTCGTCGAGCAGCGTCTTGCCGGGGTTCTGCGCGCTGGGCGTCAGTGACATCTCGAGCAAGGTGCGCCCGATGCCCTCGAAGGCGATGCGCAGGTGGTTGGTGTGAATCTGCGGGCCGTTCGCCGAGTGGGTGTCGAAGCTGAAGTTGCCGAAGCTCGTCGCGCGCAAGGTGACCGAAGTGACGAGATCAGACTTCAGCAGCTTGAGCGCGAAGTCGTAGTTCGCCATCGAGCTGCCCGCGCCGCAGCTGTCGGCGTACCCGATGCAAGCGGTCCAGTTCGTGGGGTACTTCGGGTCGGCCACCGAGAGCCGCTCGAAGCCACGGACGGAGCCGAGGGTGGTGAGCACGTCGCGGGCGATGGTGCGGCTCGCGCCCTTGTAGGTATCGTAGAGCTGGCCCAGCAACGCGTCGGTGCCGGCGCTCGATCTCCCCGCGCGAGCTCGAATGGCCGCGAGCGTCGCGGTGTCGGTGGCGGTCAGCGGCACGGTGGCCCCACCGAGCATCGAGCCGTCGAGCGCGAGCTCCGGGACCATGGTGCGCGCCCTCAGCCCGAGCCAGGCGCTGTCCCGTCTGTCCGAGAGCGTCGGCTCGACTGAGGCGTCGGTCGTCACCCGGGTCGGTGACGCGAGCGACGGCAGGCCCAGCGCGGTGGGCGAGGGGCCTCCGAGCGACACGTTGGGAATGGGCCGATCGGGGAAGCGCTGGGCCATCGCCGCGGCGACCACCGCCTGCACCGACGGCGCCCGGAAGTTGGCGCCCGCCACTCCGCACATGCTGGCCACGATGCCGGAGTAGTGCGACGCGGTGCCCTGGTCGGCGCCGATCAGCAGCGCCGCCCGCTCGTACAGCTTGTAGGCCGGGTCCGCCCACGCGTAGCCGTAGGGCCGAAACTGCTGCGCGCCTGCGGAGTTGGGCACCGCCCCGCTCGTGTCGCCCGGCGAGTTCCAGTTCCAGAAGATCGGCCCGCGCCACTTGCGGCTCGGCCCGGGTGCATCGAGATCGACCGGGGAGCGATCGAAGTTCTCGACCTGTGCGGGTGCGTACCCGAACGGAATGTTCCCACCCGCGGGCGCGGGCATGAACTTGGTCACCCCGGCCGCAGTGAAGGGGGCGAAGAAGGTCTCCCAGTGGAGTCCTCCGTCGAGCCAGATGGCGAGCAGCTTGGTGGGCTTGAACCCCGCCGACTGCGCACGCGCGGTGCCGATGCCGTACTTCGCGAGCAGCGCCACCTGGCTGGCCCCCAGGGCCGCTTCGAACAGCTTTCGTCGAGAGAGCTTCATGGTCAGTAGAAGATCCAGTCCGGGTGGCGAATGAAGGCGCTGCAGAGCCCGACGAAGCCGGCCTCGGCGCCCGAGGGAGCGAGCGGCGTCCACACCGCCGCGTACATCGACTCGACGTCGGCCGCGGTGGCGCGCGTGCCGTGAAAGTGGAGGAACCACCGGGTGATGGTCGCCCTCACGTTGGCCTCGTCAGCCGCCTTCGTCGTGCCCGCGGGGAAGAGCGCGACGTTGTTCGCCTTGAGGTACCCGAGGCGGCACCACCGCTGGGACACCTGGGTGAGGGTGAGCACGAAGGTCGGCGTGATCGATAGGTCGGCCTTCTGCTGGCCCACGACCGTGCCGCCCCCGAGGCCGTGGAACCGCTCCGAGGGCGCGCTGTTCCGCGGCGAGAGGTACGCGTCATCGGGCTGCAGCGGGTAGAGATCGTCGCTGCGTGATTCTGCGTGGACCACCCCGAAGTCGCTCGCGTCGATGAAGTAGTCCGCGTACCCGAGGCCGAGCTGTTGGTAGAGGGCGCGCTGCACCTGCTCGGGCTTGATGCGGGTGATCCGAGGCGCCGCCGGGTCGGGGCGCGCGTCGCGGGCCTGGGTGACGAGCCCGGCGATCCACTGCCTCACGTCGGCGATCGGGAGAGTCGCCGTCCCCGCGGTGAGCAGGTCGCCGTAGGACCTCGTGCCGATCGGCATGCGGGTGAAGGCGCCGGTGCCGCGATCTTCGAGCAGGCGCACGAACTCGCTGTGGTCGGGATCTCCCGGCGCCACCAACCGCGGGTCGGCGACGATGAGGTTCTGGAAGCTGGAGACCGAGGCGAAGAAGGCGCGCGCCCCGGTGACGTGGCAGCCCTCACAGCTCGGGGCGAGGCCGCGCATGATGCGCACCGTCTCGTCGGTCGCCTCGCCACACACCGCCTGCGTTCGGGTGGCGCTCGCGGTGGAGCGGACCGCCGGGTCGCAGCCGGTGAGCGCCAACCAACACAGCAGCAGCGCGCGCCGCATCACAGCCCCCTCTGGAAGAGCTCGGACTGGGTGAGTTGCTTCACGAAGGGGCGCACCTTGCGGCCGTTGCCGACGAACTGCGCGGTGAGGAAGTCGAGGTAGCCCGTCTCGCGCGCGGGGTCGATGTCCCGCCCGAGCACGAACTGGTGGAGCCGTCGCACCACGCAGCGATCGTATTGCCCGGAGGCGATGATGAGCTTCGCGTAACCCAGCGGCCCCACCGTGCCGTCGCTCACCTGGCCCAGCAGCGTCTGATCGGGTGGGAGGAAGTCGATGAACACCACCAGGGGATCGGCGTCGACCTGCGCCTGGGTGACCGGGGTGAGCATCGAGTCGGCCACGTACCAGCGGTTCCAATGGGAGAACGGTTCGCCCCCGTACGGATAGGTTCCGCGTCTCCACGCGGTCGGCCACTTCCATGGGCCGATGGCCGGCATCAGGTAGTGCGCCCCCCAACCCTCGAAGGCGCTGCCCTGCTTGGCGAAGCGCTTGAAGTGAATCGCCGCGGGGTCGATGCGCCGGTGGCAGTGCTGGCAGGGGCCCTCCTTCGCCGGGTCGCTGACGTAGGGGTTGAAGGTCTGTCCCGCGGGCGGGCCGAGCACTTCGCACGCGAGGATCTCCAGGGCGCGGGCCGCGCGCAGTCGCTCGCGGGGTTGCCCGGCGAGGAACCCGAGGCTGGTGAGCATGCCCGCCGCGGGGAGCCCCTTCATCGGGGCCGTCGTGGAGCGCGGATCGTAGCGGTAGTCGCGCTCGGCGATGAACACGCGCGAGACGGTCGGCACGTCGAACTCGCGCCAGGCCTCCGGGTCACCTGCGGCGTGCAGCGGGTCGATCGGCGCGCTCATGAACCGTGCGGGCCGCCACCACGCGTCGTCGCCCAGCATGGCGAGGTCGCCACTCTCGGCGCCCTGCATGACGTAGGCAGAGATGCTGCGGGTGGTCCCCACCGAGCTGGTCCCGGCGATCAGCTCGGTCATCGGGCGGTCGTGCCAGGCGAGGTGGGCGAAGAGCCGCGCGGGCTCCTCGGCCAGTTGGCGTCGCTGGCCGGCCTGGTTCCAGGTGAGGAAGTCTTCCCAGCCCGCGTACTGCTGGAAGTCGGCGTGACAGCTCACCGCGTGGGGCCCACAGCCGCAGGTGCCGTCGGGCCGGCCGTTGCAGTCGCTGAGGGACCAGTTGCCGTTGGCGCTGACGATGCCCGCGTCGTCGGTGCTCGCCGCGCTGCCGACGAGCGTCGTGGTGGTGCCCGGGGCCCACCAGGGCTCGAGGGTGAGCTCCCGCGGCACGCCCCCGTCGCGCGTCTGGCCGTTGCAGATGCGCGCCTGGCCGCCCTCGTAGTCTTCGCGGACGTAGGCCCACTTTCCGGCGTTGGCGGTCGCCGCGCCGCAGCGTTGAATCGAGCGCTGCTGCTGCGGGCCGTACTCCGGGGAGTCTGCGGTCGGGGGCGCGAGCGGCACGTTGAGCCAGTCGCGGCCCAGCTCGAACATCGACTGGTAGAACTGCGGCGAGGCGAGGGTCTGATCGACGAACCCGTCGACGAAGGCCTGCGGGTCAGCCGCGGCTTCGAGGTCCGCGTACTCCGCGTCGGTGGGAGGCACGCCCCGCAACGCCATCGAGGCGCGCCGCAAGAGCCGCGACGGAGGCAACACATCGTCGAGCAGGCCGGCGTCGTCGACCGGCGCGTCACAGAGGGGACCCGCGTCGACGGAGCCATTGCCGCCCCCGCCGCCGCCACCCGTTCCACTGGTGATTCCCCCCGTACACGCCCCCAGCAGCGCCACGAGCCACACCCACGAGTTCCCACGCATGGGCGCATCCTGAGCAGGTGGCGGCCTGTGTGTCGCGGGGTGGTGAGTTCCCCTCACCACCTCGCAAAAAGTGCGAACTCGAAGACCCTCAGTTCAGCGGCTCGATGTCGGCGGTGACCGGGTTGAGCTTGAGCAGGAAGACCTCGTTGTTCTGACCGAGCCCCCACACCCTCGCGTTGGCGACGTCGGAGACCACCGCGAAGCTGTTGCCGTAACGCTGGGGGCTGAGCTTCCAGGCAGACCAGCGGTTGTTGACGACGTCGTAGACCGGCACGCGCTTCACGTTCACCGCGACGTCGGCCGGCGTCTGGAAATCGATCGCGAACACCACCAGCCCGAGCGACGGGAGCAGGGCCGCCTCGCGGAGGAAGCCCCCCAGTGACGCCGCGAGGTCGGTCTTGCCCGCGGGGCCCAGCGCCCGCAAGGTGTTGGCGGTGAGGGCGTATTCGAACACCTCACCCCTGGCCGGGCCCGAGGTGGCAAACAGCAGCAGCCGGTTGCCGGTGGGCTCGTAGATCGCGGTCTGGGTATCGGGTCCCATCGCCGGCAACTGGGCCCCGTTCATCGCGGTCGGGGTCAGCTTCACCCATGGGCCGGCGCGACTCTCGAGCCTGAAGAGCCCGTCGGGCGTCCACGCGATGACGCCGGTGGGAATGGCGGTCAGCGTGTTCACGTACTGGTTCCCGCCGAGCTCCTGCCGCAGGCGAGCCGGGTCGAAGTCCATCGCTGACGAGGACGGATCGTAGAAGTAGGTGTGCGGGTTCTTGTAGATGACCATGCGCTGCAGCGCGCTCGAGTACGCGTACATCTTGTAGGTGTGCACGGCCATCCACGGGCGGCCCTTCGGGCTCCAGTGCCCCGGCATCTGGTCGTTGGTGAAGGTGCGCTCGAAGGGGAGCTCCGGCCGGTAGCCGATGGCGAAGCGGTTGTCGTCGAAGCGGTAGTGCAGCACGTCGGTGCCCGACCACGCGGAGTGTCCCCCGGACCACCGCAGGAGCTGGTGCCCGTCCGAATCGAAGGCCGCGGTCCCCCAGTCGTGGTTGGTGGCGGGTCGGTTGGGCGCGATCACCTCGAGCCACGCGTTGTCCGGCGCGGCGGCGATGCGCTGCTGGTTGGCGACGAGCTCGCCCGCGTCAGGCGTCCCCGCGTCGGCGAACCAGGCCGGGTCGTACCGATTCCCGCGCGTGGTGATGGTTCCTGCGGGCACGCCGAAGCTCGCGGTACCGGCGACGTCGGGCGCGGAGACGTCGAGCTTGAGCGCCCAGGTCTGCCCGCGCTCCTGCTGGTTGGGGTACCCCCCCTTGAAGTGCAAGACCGCGATGTCATCGGCGCCCACCGCCGCGGCGAAGGTGAAGCCGGCGCTCGCCATCGACGGCGAGAAATCGGGCACTGCTGAGGTGAAGTGCTGGATCAACTGCCAGGTGTGGTTGGCGAAGTCGAACCGCCACAGCTCCCAGGGGAGCGTGCGGTACGGATCGGCCACGTAGCCGGTGGTGCTGCTGCTGGTCCACCCGCCGAGGAGCACGGTGGCCTTCGCGGCCGGCAGGTAGAGCAACCGGTGCCCACCGCGCGGCGAGGGTGACACCGGGGGCGTGTGCTGGGTCCACGCCTCGGTGGCGAAGTCGAAGGTCCAGGTGTCGGCGAGCACGGTGTCGAGCTGGTCCCCGCCGAAGAGCAGGGCCACGTTGCGTTCAGGCTCTGTGACGAGGCTCGCGTAGCTCCGGGCCGGCGGCCCGGCTCCGGCGACGCGCCTCCATGTGGTGGTGGCTGGCTCGTAGATCCACGTGCCGGGCGTGCCCGCGTCGTCGTGCACATTCGCCCCGCCGAAGAGCAGCACCTTGCCCCCGGTGGCGTCGGCCACCATCGCCCCCCACATCAAACGCGGCTCGGTGGGCCCGCCGGCCGGGTCGACCGCCGGAGCGTGGAACGACCACGCGCGGGTCAGCACGTCGTACGAGTACGTGTGGTTCCACAGATAGAAGAGGAGCCGGTTCGAGGGCGCCAGCCACGCCGCCTGGCTGAACGTCGTCGTGCCGCCGTAGACCTCGAAGCTCGGCCGGGAGAAGCCGGAGACGTCCGCCACCTCGAACCGCTCGCTCGCAAAGCCAGGCGCGGTGGACACGCCGACCTCCGGCCCCCACGCCTTCCCGGGTGGGAACACGTTGCGCCACGCCGGCTCGCCCAGCTTCAACGCCTGGACGTCGTAGGGCTGCGGATCGTGGGTGCGCGCGCCGCCGACGAGTACGTACTCCTGCGTCGAGGGGACGTAGACGAGCGCCGCCTGGGTCCGCGTGCCGACGTCACCCTCCGTCAGCCGGGCGAAGACGTTGGGGCGCAGATTGACCGGGCACGTGCCGGCGTCGGCGGCGAGACACTGCCCGAGGCATGGCTCGAAGCCGGTCGCGCAGCTGAAGCCGCAGGCCCCCGAGGTGCACGTGGCGGCCGCGTTGGCCGGCGCTGCGCACGGAGCACACGAGCCCCCACAGTGGGCCACCTCGCCATCCGCGACGCAGGTCCCGGCGCAGTCATGCGTGCTGGCCTCGCACCCCGGGGCCGCGGCGTCACGCGTCAGCGCCCCCGCGTCGAGACTGCCCACCGAACCCACGCACGA
>JBBRUE010000113.1:0-12071 GCA_038248085.1 Myxococcales bacterium
GGAACCACACGCGCTTGTCCAAACGGGGGGAGGGGGCCGTCACGGGGTCGATTGCTTTCGAGTCAGGCTGCGTTAGATGGGCTGCGACCCATGTCTTCCAAGCGTGACTACTACGAAGTGCTCGGTGTGGAACGCAACGCCGATGCGGACGCTTTGAAGAAGGCCTTCCGAAAACAGGCCATGCAGTTCCACCCCGATCGCAACCCGGGCGACAAGGACGCGGAAGACAAGTTCAAGGAATGCTCCGAGGCCTACGAGGTGCTGTCCGACCCCGATCGCCGCGTGCGCTTCGACCGCTTCGGTCACCAGGGCGTCGAGGGCTTCGGCAGCTCGGGCTTCAACAACGTCAACATCAACGACATCTTCGGCGAGATCTTCGGCGACATCTTCGGGGGCGGCCGGGGCCGGCGTCAGCGCAACCGCGGCGCCGACCTCCGCTACAACCTCGAGCTGACCTTCGAGGAGGCCGCGTTCGGCACCGAGGTCTCGGTGAAGATCCCCCGGCCCAAGCGCTGCGAGTCGTGCGAGGGCACCGGCAGCAAGAGCAAGCAGCAGCGCCAGTGCCCCACCTGCGGCGGCGCCGGCGAAGTGCGCTTCACCCAGGGCTTCTTCGCGGTCGCGCGCACCTGCACCCAGTGCAGCGGCACGGGCCAGGTGGTCGCCGACCCCTGCAAGGACTGCAAGGGCGCGGGCAAGACCGAGTCGGTCAGCGAGCTGTCGGTGAAGATCCCCGCGGGCGTCGACACCGGCACCCGCGTGCGGCTGGCCGGCGAGGGCGAGCCGGGCGAGCAGGGCGGCCCCTCGGGCGATCTCTACGTCGTGGTGCACGTCAAAGAGCACGCGATCTTCCACCGCGAGGAATACGAGGTCTTCTGCGAGGTGCCGATCAGCTTCGTGCAGGCCACGCTCGGCGCGCAGCTCGAGGTGCCCACCCTCGACGGCATGGTGAAGATGAAGGTCCCCGAGGGCACGCAGAGCGGGAAGATCTTCCGCCTCAAGCACAAGGGCATCCCCCACCTCCAGAGCAGCGAGCGCGGCGATCAGCACGTGCGGGTGGTGGTCGAGACGCCGCAGAACCTCAGCCACAAGCAGCGCGACCTGCTCCACAAGTTCGCCGAGGCCTCGGGGGAAGACGTCAACCCGCAGAGCAAGAGCTTCTTCGACAAGGTCAAAGAACTCCTCGGGAACAAGTGATCGATGCCCTGGAAAAAGAGCTTCCAGCGCTCGCTCGACGCTGACCCCGAGCGGCTGCACTTCGCCGCGCACAGCCACCACCTCTGGCCTGACGTCACCTTCGAAGCGCAGCAGCAGGCGTGGCTCGACGCGTCGCGCCTGGCCGACGAGAAGTGGGACTTCATCTTCGACGAGGTGTGGCCCGAGGCGCAGCGGCACGTCGCGCGTGAGCTCGCGCTGCCCTCGCACGAGAGCGTGGTCTTCGCGCCCAACACCCACGAGTTCGTGCTCCGGCTGCTCTCGTGCCTGCCCGGCACCCCGAAGGTGGTGACCAGCGACTCGGAGTTCCACTCCTTCGAGCGCCAGACGCGCCGCCTCGAGGACGACGGGTTGATCTCTGTCACCCGCGTGGCCTCGGAGCCCTTCGCGTCGTTCCCCCAGCGCCTCGTCGAGGCGGCGAAGAGCGCGGACCTCGTCTTCTTCAGCCAGGTGTTCTTCAACTCCGGCGCGGTGGTGGGCGGGCTCGACGCGGTGGTCGACGCGCTGCCCACCTCGGCGATGGTGGTGATCGACGGGTACCACGGCTTCGGCGCCGTCCCCACCAGCCTGCACCACGTGGGCGCGCGCGCGTTCTACCTGTCGGGTGGCTACAAGGACGCGATGAGCGGGGAGGGCGCGTGTTTCCTCCACGTGCCGCCGACCGCCGCGCAGCTGCGGCCGCGCAACACCGGCTGGTTCGCCGCGTTCGGTTCGCTCGATGAGAAGGTCGAAGGCCAGGTGCCGTACGCGAAGGGCGCGATGCGCTTCATGGGCGCCACCTTCGACCCCACCGGGCTGTACCGCTTCAACGCGGTGATGGGCTGGCGGCAGGGCGTGGGCCTCACCACCGAGGCGAACCGGGCGCACGCGCACGCACTGCAGCGGGAGTTCGTCGAGGGGCTCCCGCTCGACGGCCCGCTGCGGGCGGACCAACTGGTGGTGCCGATCGACAACCCGGCGCGCGGCCAGTTCCTCACCTTCCGCACCGACGAGGCGCGGGCCCTGTCGGCGACGCTCAAACTGCACCGGGTGATCACCGACGCGCGGGGCGATCGCCTGCGCTTCGGCTTCGGCCCGTACCAGGACGCCGCAGACCTCGCGGAGTTGCAGGCACGAATTCGGCGCGCGCTGCGCTGAGCCGCCGTGTGGACGTTCGACCGTGAGTTCTCGAGCCTCTTCCCGCTCAGGTGCCCAGCACCACGCGCCCAAGCGGGAGCAGCGGCTCCGGCTCGCTGTGTCCCAGCCGCTTGAGCGTGCGCGCGTGCGACGCCAGCGCCCCGTGGAAGGTCGCGTGCGCGTAGTAGGGCAGCCCGTGTTTGAGCGCGCAGTCCTCCACGATCGGCGCGAGCGCGGGGTAGTGGATGTGTGAGATGCGCGGGAAGAGGTGGTGCTCGACCTGGTGGTTGAGACCACCGGTGAAGAACGTCGCCACCGGATTCCCGGGAGCGAAGTTCGAGGTCGTCTTGAGCTGGTGGGTGAGGAAGTCGTCGCCCAGCACCCCCGCAGCGTTCGGCTTCGGGAAGGCAGGACCCTCGACGACGTGGGCGAGCTGGAACACCACCGCCGACGTGAAGCCGCTCGCCGCCAGCATCAACGCGTAGCCGATCAGCACCTGCCACCACGCGACCGTGCCCACCAGCATCGGCACGCCGACCCACATGAACAGGTGCAGCACCTTGCTCACCACCACGTCGATGACGTCGCGCTTCGTCGTCTTGTCACCGCGCGCCACGAGATCAACGAAGTCCTTTTTGAAGACCCAGACGAACTGGGTGAGCGTGTACAGCGCCCACGCGTAGACGTGCTGGAAGCCGTGCACCCAGCTGCGCTGACGGTGCGGGTAGAAGTGCATGAACGGTCCCGGATCGAGGTCGTGATCGGTGCCCGGCACGTTGGTGTACGTGTGGTGCGTCACGTTGTGCGCGGGGATCCACATGCGCGAACTCGACCCCATCACGTCGAAGGTGCGCGCGAAGATCGCGTTGACCCACGGCCGCTTCGACAACGAGCCATGGATCGCGTCGTGGCCCACGTTGAAGCCGACCTGCGTGGCGCTGAACCCGGCGCCCAGGCTCAACACCACCGCCAGCCAACCGGGCAGGGCGATGAAGGTCAGCAGGCCCCAGGTGCCGAACACCGCGACCAACCAGAACACGGCTTTCACCCACAGCGCCGCGGTGGCGTTTCGGGACCGGCCCGCGAAGTGCGCCTCCACCCGCGCGTACAGCTCCCGCTTGAAGGGGGAATCCCGAGTCGGGAACGACAGCTTGGCGGTGGCTGGTGTCATGCACTGATGAACGTAAGTCCCGCTCCGTCACCCAACGACCACGCTGCCGTGAATCACCGAGGGCCGCAGACCCCATGACGCGTCCAACTGCCCGCACTGCGGGCGTTTTCACACCGGGAAAGCCTGCTATGTGCACCGCCATGCGTGAGCTGTTGCTGATCAGCGTGCTGCTCCTGACCGCGTGTCCCCGGCCGACGGGAACGGGGACCGGCACCGGCCCGAAGGTCGAAGTGCGGAAGGACGCCGTCGCCGACGAGGCGCTCGCGAAGGCCATTTCGCTGGCCG
This sequence comes from Myxococcales bacterium, assembly GCA_038248085.1. GTDB lineage: Bacteria > Myxococcota > Myxococcia > Myxococcales > Myxococcaceae > Archangium_A. The sequence continues at coordinate 3,785 of JBBRUE010000113.1, forward strand.
ACACGAAGTCGCGGCGCGAAGGCATCGAGGCGCTGCTGCTCGTGCGCAAGACGTACCCCGAGACCACCGCCGGCCAGGACGCGCTCTACCGCGCCGGCGTGCTCGCCTTCGAAGAGGGCGACTACGTGCTCGCGCGCAAGTCGCTCGGCGAGCTGCTCTTCGAGAACCCGCTGCACCCGAAGGCCAACGACGCGCGCCTCAAGTCGGGGCTCGCCGCGACCGAGATGAAGGCCTACCGCGACGCGTACCAGATGCTCTCGACGCTGGTCGATCGCCTCGAAGGTGAAGATCGTCGGCTCGCCGAGGCCGCCCTCGCCCGCGCCGCCGCCGGCAGCCAGCAGTTCGGCGAAGCGCTCAAGACCGCGCTCAAGGGCGCGGAGAACGCCAGCGGCCCCGAAGACACGAAGAAGGCCCTCGCCACGCTCGAGGACGTCGTGGAGACCAAGACCACCTTCCTCGCCGTCGCCGAGGCGTGGAATGAGCTGCCGAAGTCGCACCCCGGCTGGCCGCTCATCACCTTCAAGATGGCGCGCGTCTACTACCACCTCCGCGATTGGACGCGGCTCGACGAGGCGCTCAAGTCGCTGCTCGCGAACGCCCCCGACTCGGCCTACGCGCCCGAAGCGAAGGCCCTGCAGGAGCGCATCAGCCGCCGCACCCAGATCAAGCCGAAGGTGATCGGCGCGGTGCTGCCGATGACGGGCAAGTACAAGGCGTTCGGTGAGACCACGCTGCGCGGGCTCCAGCTCGCGCTCAAGGGCAGCGACCTCGAGCTCCTGGTGAAAGACACCCAGGGTGATCCGTCGCTCACCGCCAAGCTCGTCGAGCAGCTCGCCTTCGACGAGGGCGTGATCGCCATCGTGGGGCCGCTCCTGGCCGAAGACGCGAAGCGCGCCGCGCTGATGGCCGAGGAACTCCAGGTGCCGCTGCTCACGCTCTCGCGCGCCGACGGCCTCACCGAGATCGGCCCCCACATCTTCCGCACCATGGTCACCAACGCGCAGCAGGCCGAGGCGCTGGCCGACTACGCGATGAACACGCTGGGCTACAAGACCTTCGCCATCCTCCACCCCAACACGCCCTTCGGCGTCGAGCTCTCCAACGAGTTCTGGGACGCGGTCGAGCGGCGCGGCGGGCAGATCCGCGGCATCGAGAGCTACGACCACGATCAGAAGACGTTCACCGAGGAGGCCAAGCGCCTCGCCGGCCGCTACTACCTCGAGGACCGCGCCGACTACTTCGAGAAGATCCGCGAGATCCGCGAGTCGGTCACCGACGAGTTCCGCCGCCGCAAGGCGATGGAGAAGATGAAGGGCGCGCTCGAGCCGATCATCGACTTCGAAGCGATGCTCATTCCCGACTCGTGGCAGATGGTCTCGCTCGTCGCGCCCGCGCTGGCCGTCGAAGACATCATCACCAACGCCTGCGACAAGAAGGACCTCGAGCGCATTCAGAAGACGACCGGCAAGGACAAGCTCAAGACCGTCACCCTGCTCGGCCCGTCGACCTGGAGCTCTCCCAAGGGCACCTCCGGCGACCCGCAGCTGATGGAGCGCGGCGGCAAGTACGTGCTGTGCAGCGTGTATGTCGAGGCCTTCTACGAGACGAGCGATCGCCCCTCGACCAGGGCCTTCGTCAGCGCCTTCCGCGAGGCCCACAAGGACGCCAGCATCACGCTGCTCGACGCCGTGGGCTTCGACTCCGGGGCGATGGTGCGCTCGATCATCGAGAAGAACGCGCCCACCACCCGCGCGGCCTTCCGCGAGGTGCTGCAGCACGTGAAGGACTTCCAGGGCGCGACCGGCTCGCTCACCATCGACGACGCGCGCGAGGCCCGCCGCCAGCTCTACCTGCTCAACATCACCACCAAGGGTGTCAAAGAAGTGACCCCCAAGCGGCCGGAGGGGTGATGTCGCGGCTGTTCCTCGCGGCGCTCCTCGCCTTCACCGGCTGCAAGACCTTCCCGCAGACGCCCGCCCGGGTGCTCACCGCCCTGGCCGGTTCGCGCGACGGCTACCTCGCGGGCACGCCCATCGCGCTGGGCGCGCCGCTGGTGCTCAACCGCGAAGACTTCGTCTACGACGCCAAGCTCTCGCCTGACTCGTCGCTGGCCGCCGTCTCGCGCCTGGGCATGAAGAGCTTTCACCTCTCGCTGCACGAGCTGACCACGCCGCCGAAGTCGCGCGCCGACGTCGCCATCAACCCGCTGGAGTTCGACGTCGACGCGGTGGAGTTCTCGCCCGACGGCCTGTCCGTAGCCACGGTCTCTCGCGACGGCGCGCTGCGGCTCTACGCGTCGGCCGACGGTGCGCTCACCGCCGCGTGGCTCACCGAGGAACCGCTGGTCAGCGTCGCCTGGCACCCCTCGGGCACGATGCTGGCGGTCGGCAGCGCGCGCGGGCTCGTCACGCTGCTGTCCGTGCCCCAGATGGAGCACGTCGCCGAGGTGCGCCCCCACGCCGACGAGGTGCGCGCCCTGGCCTTCACTCCGCTGGGCGAGCTCGTCACCGGGAGCTGGGACAAGAAGGTGCTGGTGTTCTCGGTGGTCCCCGCGCTCCTGCCGCCTCGCGAGGTGCGCACCCACGTCACCAAGAAGAACGGGCTGGTGCTCTTTCGCGCGGTGCTCGATCGCGCCGCCTCGGCCACCGTCGCCCTCGACGCCCGCCTGCCGATGCTGGTGGTGAAGGGCGCGTTGGCGCAGGCTGCCGGCATCGACGTGCTCGCGCTGACCGACACCGTGCAGGTGCCCACCGCGTTCGGCAACCAGCTGGTGAAGGTCGCCCGCGGTCGTCGGCTGAGCGTGAAGAACCTGACCCTCGACCAGGTCGACGTCGCGGTGTGCGACGCGTGCGTGCCCGCGGAAGCGCAGGCCGCGCTCGGGGGCCCCATGCTGCTGCAGCTCGCCACCGCCTTCGACGACTCGACCGCCGAGCTGGTCCTCACCGTCAACGAGACGGCGACCCGGCTGAGCCTGAGCGACCCGAAGTCGTTGCGGCTCGACCGCACGTTCACCTTTCCTGCGGCGGTGAACGATCTCTCGCTCGACGCGAGCGGCGCGATCGCGGGCGTGGCGTTCTCCGAGACGAAGTCCGAGCGCACCAAGGCCGTGTACGACCGCGAGAAGAAGCACGAGGTGGAACCGGAGCGCGAGTGGGACTGCGGCGCCCGCGTCGAGCTGGCGACCGGGAAGGTGCTCGACAAGCAGCACGGTCATCACGGCGTGGTGGCCTCGGTGGGCCTGAGCCCCGACGGGAAGACGCTCGCCACCGGCGGGTGGGACAAGCAGGTGATCCTCCACGGCGAGACGGCGATCGTCGAAGACGACTTCGGCTGGGCGATTCGGCGCGTGCGCTTCTCGCGCGACGGCCGCCGGTTGATCGTCGCCGCGTGGACCCCGCAGAACCCGCTCAACACCCACCAGAGCGATCCCTCGGCGGTGGTCTACGAGGTCCTCTACCGCGAGGCCTCGGTGGCGCCGCGCCCGTAGGCACGCCGGCGCTTCGTCCACCAGGATCGGTCGCGGCGTCGGGAGGCGTTTCGGTACGACGCGAGGACTGACGACAGGACCTGCGACGAAACCGTCGCCGGCGTCAGCGGTGCGAAATCGCCGGCAGCCAGCGGAGCAGCAACGCCGTGGTCAGGCCCACCAGCAGCACGGCGATCAGCGCCGCCGGCACCTTCTGCGCCGTGGTCATCTTCTGGTAGCCCTCGCCCCACACCACGAGCACCGCGCCCGCCAGCACGCCTAAGGACCCGAGCAGCACCAGCATCGGGCTGAAGCGGCCGACGGCGAGCATGAAGCCGACGTTCACCGCCCAGCACAGCAACCCCGCGCCGAGCGCCTTTGCCCCCATCACGCGCGTCGCGTCGCGCATGGTCAGTGGTGGCGGTGCGTGAGCTGCACGGCGCGCGGACAGACGGCGGCCAACGTCAGGGGGGTCACGCCTCCGGCCGAGCGGCGCGCGGTGGTGGCCTCGTGATCGAGCAGCCACTCCTTGAGCGCCAGGCCACCCGCGTAGCCGGTGAGGGCGCCGCCGCTGCCGATCACCCGGTGGCAGGGCACGATGAGCGAGAGCGGGTTCTTCCCGTTGGCGGCCCCCACGGCGCGCGAGGCGGTGGGACTGCCGAGGTGGGTCGCCAGCGCCCCGTAGGTCGTCGTCGTCCCCAGCGGAATTTCGCGGAGCGCGCCCCAGACCCGGCGCTGAAACGGCGTGCCCTCCGGCGCCAGCTTGACGGTGAACTCGGTCAGCCGGCCCACGAAGTACGCCGCGAGCTGGTCGCGAACGCCCGCGAAGAAGGCGTCGTCCCGCTGCCAGCCGGACGTGAGCTCGGGCACCGCGCGATGCGATTCAGGGTAGACGCCCGTCAGGGCTTCGCCGTCACTCACCAGCAGCCAGGGGCCGACCGGGGAGGCACAGCGGGAGTAGGTGGTGACGAACGCCATGAGCCGGCCGCGATCCTAGGGAGATGGATCCCCGGGGTGAAGCGAGAACGTCACCCGGTCGGGTAGTTGAGGAACACCCGTTCGGGGGGCAGACCCCGTGCCGCCAGCAGCCGGGTCACCTCGGCGACCATCTCGGCCTGCCCGCACAGGAAGGCGACGGCGTCGTCCGTCGGGAGTGTCTCGACGAGCTGCTGCACGCGCCCGATCGCGCCCGTCCAACCCGGCCCGGTGCGCGACACCGTCGGGGTGATGTGGATGTTCTCGACGGCGAGCGGGGCGAACTCGTCGGCCCACGCCAGGTCGGCGGGGTCGTTCGCGCCGTACAGCCCGTGCACCGGGCCGAAGTGCGCGCGCTGGCCCCGAATGGCCTGCAGCACCGAGCGCAGCGGCGCGTAGCCGGTGCCCGTGCCGATGACGATCAACCGCCGGCCCCGCGCGAGGTGCACCGGGAAGCCCGGCCCCTGGGGCTGCTCGACCTCCACGTGCGCACCGGGGGCGAGCGCCGTCCAGGCCTCGGCGACCTCTCCGACCGTGCGCACCAGGTACTCGAAGACAGAAGACCCCGGGGCCGAGGCGATGGCGAAGACCGCGACCTGTCCGCTCGCGATCCGCACGCGGTGGTACTGTCCGGGCGCTTGAAAGGCCTTCGCGACTTCTTCGGTGACGCTCAACGTGAGCCGGTGCAGGCCCGGCGTGACGACGTCGTTGTGGGTGATCGTGGCCCTGCTCCAGCCCGGCATCCGGGTCTCGTAACAAACACCGCCCCTGCCTTCAGGAATTTCCAGTGCGCGCGCTGAAGACCCTCATCAAGCTGACGGCCATCTCCGTGGTGCTGCTGCTCATCACCTTCGGCGTCCTGTTCCCCGGCACGTACATGTACACGGCCGCCAACCTGCCCAACCAGGTGGAGAGCGAGAACGACGTCGAGATCCACCTCCGCCAGTCGATCGAGAGCGAGCGGCAGAGCGTGCAGATCAACCGGCCCGCCAGCTCGCGCGAGAACGTGAAGTGGGAAAGGCCCGACTTCTCGCGCCTGCCCAAGCACCTCATCGCCTTCTACATCACGGCCACCGGCTGCCCCGACTACTTCCGCAGCCCGCGCGAGGAGGGCTACCCGTGGATCCGCCGGCTCTTCGCCAGCCTGCAGAACCGCATCCTCGACGGCGATGGCGCGTGCGAGTTGATCTTCGCGCGCAACCTCGCGCGGCGCATCAACATGAAGACCGACCTCCAGGTCGCGGTGGCGGCCGATCGCATTCATCGCTTCCTCGCGAAGGACCAGCTGGTCGCCTTCGACCTCCACTCGATGTGGTTCGAACGCGGCGTCATCGGCGTCGAGAAGGCCTCGGAGGTGGTGATGCAGAAGCCGCTCACCAGCTTGAACCTCGCCGAGCTCGCCGAGCTGCAGCTCGCCATTCCCCCATGGGGTTTCTGGGACGACATCAAGAACTGCCGCAACGCCGCCAAGCTCAAGGAGGCCCGCGATGCGCTGCTCTCTGAGCTCGCGGGCATCGGCCACATCAGCGACGAGATGGCCCGCACCGCGAGCAGCCAGCCGGTGCGCTGCCTCGCCGTGAAGCGTTAGGCGCCGTCAGCAACACCCCGGGCTCCGCGTCTCACGCGGGGTCATGAACGCACGTCACCTCATCACCCGCTTCGACAAGGCCCGGCTGCCGCTGGAGCTGCTCGATCGCCCGTTCGTCCGCGGTGCGGGCGCCGGCGACATCGTGCAGATCGACGTGGCCCGTCCCGACCACCGCCAGCGCTCCGAGCGCTTCCGCCTCTTCACCGGCGCTGACACCAACCGCGTCGAGGTCGAGGGCCTCGATGCCCACCTCCGCCAGCTCGTGCTGCTGGTGCATGAGCCCCGTCGCCGCTTCGAGACCTTCGTGTCGAACTGGCAGTGGCGGCAGCAGGCCGCGCCCGCGAACGCCCTGCGCAAGGTGAAGACCGGGTGGTTCGTCGAGAACTTCACTGCCGACCGCAAGCGCCACTTCCTCGCCGGCATGGACGAGCAGCACCTCTTCATCGCCCAGCTCCCGCGCGGCACCTCTACCGTGTGGGGCGCGCACCTGGCCCTCAAGAGCGACGAGGTGCGCAACGCCGAGCGCGGCGCGTTCGAGCCGACCATCCGCCAGGGCGAGTGGTTCTTCGTCTCGCTGCGACCTCGCGAACTCCAGGAGGTCGAGAAGGAGGCGACCGGCGCGCTGGCCCGCCTTCGCCGCGAGGTGGGCATCGCCGAGGCCGCCGGCGTGCGTCGCGCTGGGCGGCCGCACCTGGCTGACGAGGTGCTGGTGATCTCCGGTCGCGCCTACGTGCGCGGGCGGGTGCGTCACCCCGACCACGCCACCGTGGAGCTGCGCGCGTGGCGCCGGGCGATCGCCAACACCGAGTCGTTCGAGCAGCCGCAGGGCATCGGCTTCGTCGATTGAGCGCGGGGACTGGCGGGCGGGGGGGCGCCCGTCAGTCCAGCGCGAAGAACGACTTGATCCGCGAGAGCTGCGCGTTTGTCTCCGTCGCGGCAGGGTCGCGGGCGGCGTCGGCGCTGAGCCCTTCTTTCGCGGCCAGCAGCGCCACCTTGCGGTCAGCGAGTCCGCGGGCGAGCTGGCCGGCGATCTCCGGACGGGCGCCGATGATGGTTTGCACCGCCGCCTTGTCGAGGCGGAAGCACTCGACCTCCCCGTTGGCCACCACCGTCGCGCTGCGGGGCTCCCCGGTCAGCAGCGACATCTCGCCGAAGAAGCACGGGCCCACCAGCTTCGCGACCTCGCGATCGTTCTTTCCGTCGGACACGCGCACCGAGGCCTCGCCGTCTTCCACCAGGTAGAGCCAGTGGTCGTCGGCACCCTGCCGCGTCATCATCTCGCCCTTGGCGAAAGGGGCGTACTTCATGTGCCTGGCCAGCTCACCGCGCTCGGCGTCGGAGAGGCCCGCGAAGAGGTCCATCGTCTCGAGGAGGTGCCGCCGCCGCAGGAGCTGCTTCTCGGTCTTGCTCGCCTTCCGGTCGACCGTCTCCTCGGTGACGAACAGCGCGTGCGCCGGCATGGCCAGCGTCATCTCGGCCCGCTGCAGCGCGAAGTACACGCACGCCCGCACCTCGGAGTCGGTGGGGTCGTCGATCGCGATGTCCGAGAGGTAGTAGCGCACCGCGTACTTCCCGAAGGTGTCGGCCATGTCGATCAACACCACGTTGGGCTGCGGCTCGCGGGCGACGCGCTCGATCTGTGCGGCCCGCACCGCGTTCTGCACCACGCTGATCACGTCACCGGGCTGAAAGCGCCAGTCGATGTTGAAGTACACCCAGCGCCGGAGTTGCCGCGGGAGCCCGCGCCGCTTTCCGAGGATGAAGACGTTCGATCGCGTCATCACCGTGTTGGGGATGAGCACCGTCTCCCAGTTGCGCGTCTCGACCGCGGTGTACCGCCAGCGCACCTCGACCACCTTGCCGGTGACCTCACCCACGTGGATCCAGTCGCCCTCCTCGAGGGAGTTGTCGACCTGCAGCGCGAGCCCTCCGGCGATGTTGCCGATCGAGTCCTGGAGCGAGAAGCCGAGAATCGCGGTGAAGACCGCGCTGGTGGCGATGAGGCCCGAGAGGTTGACCCCCGCGCGGCTGAGCACCGTGACCGACGTCGCCACCATCGCCAGGCCCACCACCACGTCCTGAACGATCAGCGGCGTGTGCAGCCGCATTCGCGGGAGGACGACCGAGAAGAGCAGGGTGGCTCCGGCGCCCACCAGACCCATGGCGCCGAAGATCCACGTCGGGGTACGCGCGACCTCCGCCAGGTTCGAGCCGGCCGCCTCGAAGCCTGCCGTCGCGAAGAGGCCGACGAGGTGCCC
>JBBRUE010000114.1:0-12063 GCA_038248085.1 Myxococcales bacterium
AGCAGGTTCGTCGAGTCGATCACCGCCATCGTCCAGTAGTTCTGCCAGATGGGGTCGCCGAGGCCGTAGTACTTGTCCATCTCCTCGGGGGTCAGCTGGTAGTACTTGGCGAGGTAGAAGATGTTGAAGAGCCACTGCTGGTAGACGTTGGGGATGTTGCCGAGGTACCGGCCGAACTTGCCCGAGGCCACCGCCGACGGCGAGTAGGTGAGGCGGTCGCGACGGAAGTTCGAGAACACGTACGACTGGTTGAAGCGCTCCATCCACTTCGAGGTCATCTCGTACACGTCCGCGCCCTGGTCGTTGCGGTTGCACATCAGGTTCGCGCCGACTTCGTAGTCGGAGCAGAACATGAAGGGCACTTCGACCGGGATGTTGCGCCCGCCGGCCGCGTTGACGATGTCACGCGCACGGACGAAGTCGTTGTTGCGCAGCCCGTCCTGGGAAAGGTTGAAGGCCTTCAGCTCCTCGGTAATGCGCTGGTAGTACAGCGACATCTCGCTCCACTTGCGGAACGAGCGGTTCTTCATGCGCGCGATGCCCTGGTCCAACATGCCTTCGAAGGACGGCTGCTGGTCCGCGAAGTGAAAGGGCAGCGTCGAGTAGTGGTACTTGTCGGTGTAGAAGTTCGAGGCCGGCGTGTAGTGCTCGACGTGCGCGAGGGGAATTTCCACCTGCGCGCCGCGCACGGTGAAGACCTTCGCCTGGTTGTCGAGCGCCACGGTGATGTTCGGGCTCTGGTAGTCGGTGCGGAGCTCGTTGAACACCTCGACCCAGCCCGGCTCGAAGCCACCCGAGTAGGCGAAGAGGATCGCCGCGTCATCGTACTTGCCGGTGCCGCGGTTCTGCGCGTTGACGCGCGCGCCGTAGTCCATGATCGACGAGTACTCGTACTCGTACATCGCCGAGTCGATCTGGTGCTGGTTCTGCTTCGAGGCGTCGAGCAGGTTGGCGGGCGTGACGGGCAGCACGCGGCGGCCGCCGACGTTGACGCCGATGGTCTCCTTGCGCAGCTCCCAGTAGCCGTCCTGGTAGTTGAGCGCGTCGGCCGAGGCGACGAAGTTGTGCATCAGGCCGAGGGTGTGGCCGATCTCGTGCTCGGTCACCGAGCGGTAGGCCTCGCGGCGCAGCGAGTTGTAGACCTCGCCCTTCGCCGCGGTCAGCGCGTCGGCGTCGCTCTTGCCCTGGGCCTTGAACTTCGTCACCAGGTCACGCTGCATGGCGACCTTGCGCTTGGCCAGGCCGAGGTAGTCCTCGTCGCTGTACGAGTACTCGTAGAAGCAGCCCACGGTGGAGTCGGGCGTGGTGCGCGACTTGGTGAGGGCCTGCTCGATCGGGTCCTTGCCGAGCAGAATGTTGCGGGCGACCGTGCGGTAGAACGCCGAGTCGGTCTGCAGCTTCGCCTGGAAGCCCGCGTTGGTCGTCAGCGACTGCACGGCGATGCGCACCTCGGGGAGGTTCACCAGCTCCTCCTGGAGCGACGGGTTCTCCTTCACGAGGCGGTCGACCACCTCGCGGCGGTTCTCGCGAGAGAGGGGCAGCGAGCCGCCCTGGCGCCACTGCTCGGTGAGGTTCTTGAGCTTCCCGTCGAGGTTGGCGAACGAGCTCAGGGGGCGCGTCGGCTCCGACACGAGGCCCTGCTGCGAGTTCCACGGGCCGTTCGCCGGGCGGCGGGGATCGGTGGGGTTGAGGTTGGCGAAGACGAAGTCCTTGATGTCCTTGCCGGTGATCAGCTCGCTGAGCGAAAGCTCACCGCTGACGACGTCGATGACCTGCTGCGAGCTGCCCGCCCAGGTGTCGAGCCCGGTGCCGTAGATGTTGGCCGCCGCCTGCACGACCATGCCGGTCTCCGGGTCGACGGAAGACGGGCCGAGGCCGAGGAGGCCGCCCGCGTTCTGCTCGACGTAGGGGATGACGTGGTGGCGCAGGTCGCCGATGCGGGCGTAGGTGCCCGGCTTGCCGCAGGCCTCGGGCGAGCCTTCCCGCACGGGCGACTCACAGACGTAGAACATGTGCGGCACGTCGCTGACTTCGAGCCCACGGGGCACGGCCACCGTGCGGCGATAGGCGCGGTCCCACGACGCTTCGATGGTCTGCTCGGGGTCGAGGCCCTGCGCGGTGGCGAGGTGACGCGAGGCGGCGCCCTCGAGGTACGCGGGGGTATTCGCCGTCATGTAATAGACGATGGGCCGCAGCGCGCGCTGCGTGACGGGAATGGTGTTGCCCTTCGCGTCGTGCGCGCGGTCCCAGATGTTGTGGCGCATCGCGAAGAACTGCTGCCCGGTGTACGTGTAGTAGTAGTCCTTCGAGTAGCTGAACGACTCCTGGCGGAAGAAGCCGAACTTCGTCATCAGCTTGTCGTTGTAGACGAGCGGCTCGTAGTCGTTGGCCACGGCTTCGTCGACGCGCAGCACCGAGGTGCGCACGCGGACGTCGGAGCTCTCGCAGTCAGCGGTGGGGTTGAAGAAGCACAGCGGCAGGTTTCCGTAGCCCTCGTAGTAGATGCTCGGCGGGTCCATCACGGCCTGCGTGGTCCAGTCGAAGTAGGTGAGCTTCCCGGCCGCGTCGCGCGTGAAGGCGAGCGCCTGGTCCTGGGGCTGCTGGTCCTGGTCGGTGAGGTAGCGCAGGTAGAGCGCGTGCGAGGTGCCCAGGCAGCTGAGCTTGGGGTTGATGTACGTCGCCGCCGTGCAGTCAGACTCGGTGTTGACGATCTCGTTGCGGCTCCAGTGGACCCGCATGTAGTCGCGCTCGTACCAGGGGCGATCCTGGGTGTCTTCGACGAGCACGTTGGTCTGCTCGCCGGTCGAGGCGTTGTACTGGCGCTGACGGTCGAAGTGGCTCTCGATCTTGTAGGCGAAGACCGGGTTGCCCTTGTACGCACGGCCGTCCTTGTAGACGACGGCACCGAGCCTCGACTTCTCGCGATCGACGCGGGGGTCGGCGCCGGGCACCACCTCATACGAGCGGTAGGCGACGAGGAGGTCTTCCTGCACCTCCCAACGGATCTTCTCCATCTTGCCGCCGAAGCCGATCACCGCGGACGAGCCGGGCGTCTTCGGGGCGTCGATGATCGACTCCTTGATGTACCAGGTGCCCTGGAGAAGGTCGGACTTCTTGACGTAGTTCGGCTGGGTCCGGTCGATGAGCTCCGGCTGGCCACAGGCCGCCGCGACGACCGCGGTGGCTGCGAGGACGATGCTGCGGAACAGGCGGTTCATGTTCGTTCCCTCAAGAGTTTCGATAGCCATGGTCAGAACGCCTTCCCGAACGCCTGGTACATGCCGCGCTGCATGTCGAGATCGCGGATCGCGGTCTGGAACACTTCCGTCCAGTACTTGCGGCGGTCTTCGAGGATCGCCGGGTTGTTCGCCTGGTCGGCGGGCAAGCAGGTGTAGCCCTGGAAGAAGACGTAGTCGGGCAGCGGGCAGGTCGACGGGTCGCGCACCATCGTCAGGTACTCATTGGCGATGCCGATCATGCGGACCGCGCCGGTGCTGTTGGGGGCCGCTCCGTCCTTCTCGATCGCCACGTAGCGGTGACCGGTGACGGGGTCCTGCACGTCGACCTTGTGGTACCCGACCGCGACCTGGAACTCTTCGCCGCCCCCCAGCTTGAAGATCTGGTTGGCCTTCGCATAGTCGAGGTCGAAGTTGGTGCGGAACAGCGCCATGCCGAGGAACAGGCCGTAGATGCGGCTGGTGTACGTGAGCTGAATGTTCGCCGGCGCGGGACGCTGCGCAGGCACCCAGCACTCGTCCTTGAAGGGACGCTCGTTCGCAGCGGTGTTGCAGTTGGTGCGCTCGCGCGGGTAGGTGAAGCCGGTGAAGAAGCTGGTGCCGCGAACATACGTGCGCCAGTCGATGGCCGCCGTGTCCTGCACCTGGTCGGCGGCGTTCACCGTCTTGTAGGCGATGGGGCGGATCTTCTCTTCATCGTTGGCCCACAGCGAGCTGAAGGTGCTCTGGAACTCGTTCCGGAACACCAGGTAGTACGGGATGTTGTAGCGATCCTGGTCGGCCGTGACGTCGACGCCCTGGACCTCGATGTTCGAGCTGACGGCCGCGAACATCGCGCCGACCTGGTCGTTGTAGTGACCGGCCTCGAGCATGCGGTTGAAGAAGCCGAAGCCCGACTTGTAGTCGTAGCGGCTGTACATGCGGCGACCGAGACCACGCGGGATGACCACGAAGTCCTGGGCCGCGTAGCGGCTGGAGTACAGCTCCTCGAGGCGCTGGCGGCCGGTGGCGTTCAGGTAGTCGAAGTCGTCGCCCTGGCTGATGAGGTCCCAACGCGGGCCGCCGCGGAGGTTGCGGTACATGAACAGGCCGTCGGGGGGCACCGACATGACGTTGAGGTGCTGGTTGACGCCGTCGAGCACCGCCATCGTCCAGTAGTCCTGGAGCATCGGGTCGATCTGGTAGCGGCTGACCTGTTCCTGGCCGCGCGCGCTCTTCTTGTAGAACTCGTAGACCCAGTGCTTGTACGAGTTCGAGATGAAGCCGTACGTGCCGTAGGTGCGGTTGAGCGCGCCGTTGCCTGAGAAGAAGGCGCTGTCGCGGCGGAAGTGCGAGTCGAGGTAGTAGTTCCAGTAGTCCTCGAGCTTGGTGCGGACGATCTCGTAGTAGTCGGGTCCGCGGTCGAAGCGGTTGCACGACAGCACCGGGCCGTCGGCCGAGTCGTCGCTGCAGAACATGTACGGCACCCGGAGCAAGGGGCTGCCGAGCACCGGGCCCGCGCGGTCGGGGTCGCTGATCAGCGTGGGGTCGGCAGTCAGGGCCGCGCGCACGCGGTCCTCGTCGGCCATCACCGCGCTCCACTTCTCGAGGTGGCGATCGCGCAGCTTGATGATGCCGTCGCCGATGATCGAGTTGACGTCGTTGCCCTCGCCGAAGTGCAGGGGCACGGTCGAGTAGTGGAAGCGCTCGGTGTAGTTGCGCACGTTGGGGTTGGTGTGGGTGACGTTGACCATCGGGAGGTCGGCGCCGGCGCCCGAGATGGTGACGTTCGTCCCGTCCGACCCGGGGACGATCTTCGAGGTCTTGCGGGCGTTGTTGAACACCTCGACGTAGCCGGGCTTGGTGTCACCCGAGTACGCGAAGATGATCGCCGCTTCGTCGTACTTCCCGATGCCCGCCCAGTCTCCGAAGATCTTCCCGGAGTAGTCCATGATCGAGGAGTACTCCTTGTTGTGGAGGCCGCTGATGAGCTGGGTCGAGGTGCCGTCGGCCGCCTTCTTCATGTCGGCCGGGGTGCGGGGCAGCTTCGCCTGGTTGTTCTGCTGGACGGTGAGCGTGTCCTTGCGGATGTCCCAGTAGTCGTCGCCGTAGTTGATCGAGTCGTACGAGCCCTGGAAGTTGTGGCGCAGGTTGAGGGTGTGACCGGTCTCGTGGAGCGCCGTGCCGAGCCACACCTGCTGGCGCACCTGGCGGGCGATCTCGTCGTCGGCGATGCCGCGGGCTTCCTCGGGCGTGCAGCCGCTGACGTTGGCGCAGCGCGGGTTGCCGCCGTTGAGCAGCTCGGTGATGCGGCCGTTGCGATAGCTGAGCTTCTCCGAGGCGAGGGCGACGAGCGTGCGGTCGAAGAAGTCGAAGGTGGTGATGCTGTTCTTGCTCAAGTACTCGAGGCGAGACTTCTCCCAGTTCTGCGAGAGCTGGATGTTGGTCAGCACCGAGCGCGACGCCTCGCGCAGGAAGCTCGGGTCACGGCGGGCCGCGACCTGGGCGAACGGGGGCAGCAGGTTGATGAGGTCGGCCTGGAGGTCGGGGTTGTCGAGCACGGCCGCCTCGAGCTCCGGGTTCTTCGCGAGCTCGTCCGCGGCCTTCTTCAGCTGGTCACCCTTGCTGGCGATGGTGCTGCCGTCGGCCTTGAGGGCCGCCATGAGCGAGGCCATGCGGGGCGTCGGGCGATCCCACGCGCCCTTCGACTCCTCGTTGCGCGTCGAGATGCCCTGGAGCTCGGACTGGATGAGCCCCTGCTTCTGGAGGCGCGCGATGTTGTAGGTCGGGTTCTGCTGGATGTAGTCGCGAACGGTGGCGCCGGAGATGTGCTCGTTGATCGTGCGCTCGCCCGTGAGGAGGAGGATCCAGTTGGTGACTTCACGGCCGTAGAGGTCGACGCCCCAGGTGTAGGTGTTCGACATGCCGGAGATCACCTGGCCGGTCTCGGGGTCGGCCGACGACGGGCCGTAGCTCAGCAGGCCGTTGGCGACCGGCTCGGCGACGGTGTTGACGAAGCTGTAGCGGAGGTCGCCGATCTTCGGCGAGAAGCCGGGGTTGCCACAGGCGAGCGGGTCGCCCGACTTCACCGGGTTGTTGCAGAGGTAGAACATCTGCTCGATCTGCGACGGCTCCTTCTGCTGGGCCGCGGCGATCGCGCGCTTGAAGGCGCGGTCGTATTCCTTCTCGATGATGCGGCCGGGCTCGAAGAACTCGGCGTAGCGCTCGTCGCCGCCCATGCGGTTGGCGGGGGTGAAGTAGTACTTGATGGGCTTGGGCTTGCGGGCCGCCATCGCGATGGGCTGGTCGGTCACCTCGCCGTTGGCCTTCTGGTAGTACTCGTCCCAGACCCGGTGACGGTTCGCGAGGCGAATGACCGCCGAGTCGTTGTAACCAAACTTCCGGTCGTAGTTGAGCCGGTCGGTCCGGAAGTACCCGAAGTACGACATCAGGTCGTTCGGGAACTGGAGGGGCTCGTAGTCGCGCGACCAGGTGGTATCGACCTTGGCGATCGACACGCGCATGTGGATCTCGCTGGAGCTGCAGTCGTAGACGCCCTGCGCGAAGTAGCACAGCGGAACGGCGCCGAAGCCCTCGTAGTAGACGGTGTCCGGCATCGCCATGTAGCGGCCGGTGACGTCGAAGTAGGTCAGCTCCGGCTTGCCGTCACTGTTGCGGTCGGCGTACTCGAAGGTCGGCCAGTCATAGGGGTCGGTGCCCGGCTCGTTGGGCTGGATCCAGTTCGCGTTGGAGGAGCCGCCGAGCGGGTTCTGCACGGTGCCCCAGTTGAGCCCCGAGCCGACGTTGAGCACGTTGGCCGCCCAGTTCACGCGGATGTACTCGCGCTCGTTCCACGGGCGGTCCGAGGTGTTCTCGCTCACCACGTTGGTCGGCTCGGCGGTCCCGGCGTTGTACCCGCGCTGGATGTCGAAGTGGCTGAGGATGGGGAAGGCCACCACCGGCGCGCCGTAGTACTTCTGGCCGCCCTTGCAGCTGCCCTTCGCGTCGCAATACTTCGCGGTCGTGCCCGAGACCTTCGAGGTCTGGTCGACGATCGAGTCGGCGCCCACGGTGTACGCGTAGGACCGGTAGCCGACGAGGTTGCCTTCCTGCACCTCCCAGACGAGCTTCTCCATGTTGCCGGTCTGGCCCGGGTAGGTGAACTGGGTGTTGAAGGGCGTCCAGGTCACCGTGTTGCGGAAGAACCACTGGCCGTCGAGGAGGTCAGCCGTGCGGACGACGTTGGGCTGAACGCGAACGACGTCGCCATTGCTCTGCGCACAGCCGACCGCGAACGAGGCGGTCAGGGTGAGGGCGAGCAAGCGCAAGTTGGTGGAGCGACGGGTCATGTTGCCTCCAGATGAGAGCTGCAGGTTTCGCGAAGACATGGGTCAGTAGGCCGCAGAAAGGGTGAAGTAGATCGACGTCGAGTTGTCAGCCCACGTGCCGAACGACAGGAAGGGGAACCGAACCTGCCCCGTCGGCGTGAGCGGCGTCTGGATGTTGCTGACCCCGAGATCGAGCGAGTAGTGCTCGTTGAGCTGGTACGAGCCCCCGAAGTACGCCGAGGTACGGTCCGCCGTGCCGGCGCCGGCCTTCGCCACCGGGTTGCCACGGCCGTCGAGCGCCTGCGGCGTGTACTGGTCGACGACCTCGGTGGCCGCGTATCGCCAGGTCTTGACGAACGAGTAGCCGACGTAGAGGAGGAAGCTGCCGGTGGCGCGCCACTGCACCTGCCCGCCCGCGGTGAACGACCAGGCCGGGTTGGCGCCCCCGGAGCCGCAGTACACCTCGCCCACGCGGCACACGGCGAGGAGGTTGCCGTTGGTGTCGGTGGGGTTGGTGCCGGTGCCCGACACGTTCGGGTTACGCAAGCCGCTGAAGCTCTGGCCGTAGATGGCCCGCGCGCCGCCGACGTTGGCCCGGAAGTCGACCGTGCCGACCGACCGCGACATCGTCACGCCGAGGCTGATCGAGGTGATGAGACCCGCGTTCCAGCTCTCGAGCGAGGTGGGGATCGACAGGGCGATGCTGGGGCTGAAGGCGATGCCGGTGAGCGCGGTCTCCCTGAAGAACGCAGGGGCCGAGACGCCGACGCGGACGTCGAAGAGGCCCCAGCGGCGGCCGGTCTCGTTGTCCGGCAGCGTGTACTCGTAGGCGCCGCGGACGGTGGCGCTGGCCACCAGGCGCTGCTTGCCGATCGCGAACAGGTACTGGGGAATGACCGTCAGCATGGCGCTGAACGACGAGTAGAACTTGGTGTCGACGAAGGTTCCGACGCCCAGGTAGTGATCGAGCGCGATGATCAGCTGGAAGCCCGACTGCAGTGCCTGCGCCTCGGGAGTGCGGGCCTGGACTGCGTTGGCCAGCGGGTTGGCCGCGGCCTTCGTGGCGGTCACGGTCGCGGAGGCACTGCCCGGAGCCGGTGCCGGAGTCTCATCCGGGGAAGAAGACTCCGCGGGAGGCGTTGTCGAAGGAGCTGGCTCCTCCGCCAGCGCAAGCGTGGGCGCCAGCAGGCTCAGCAGCAGTGCGGCAAGTGCCTTCTTCACGCAAACCTCCGGGACAAGGCCGGGCCAGGGGGCAACTTGTGTGCCGAAATTCCCCAACCCGCGGAAAGAACCAAAGACGATGAATTCACAGCAGAAACGGCTGATGCGGCACTGAGCCGGAGCATCGTGGGTCTGGCAGTCGCCGCGCTCAGCGTTAGCGGAACGACGACTTTGGGAAGCTGCGACGCCAACAAATCGACACCCCGGTCAGCTGTAGGCACACGTCTGGAAAAGGCGCGCGCTGTAACACAGGGGTCGACGGGCGATCAACGAACGCAGGTGACGCATCGAGTCAAGCGTCCTGTTGGGAGGCGAGGAGGCGCTGGAGACGGGCCGGTTCAAGTCGCAGCAGGAGCGTCTTCTCGCGGGTGAAGGTGACGGCCCCGGGAGGCGCGCCCTTCTGCTTGTGGACGAACTTCACCGGCGTGTAGCTGACCTCGACGCGGGGCTCGCCCTTGGCGTCGGAGTGGTGCGCCGCGAGGTGGGCGGCATCGAGCAGCAGCTCGCCTCCGATCGATCCGTTCTTCTCGAGCGGGACCACCACGTGGGCGCCGGGAACGCCGCGGGCATGGAGCCAGAGGTGGAAGGGCCGCGCGACGTGGAAGGTCAGCGCGTCGTTGTGGGTGGAGCCGCGGCCGACCCAGATGCGCTGGCCGCCATGCCCGACGTACTCGCGGTAGGGAGGCAACGCGGGCTGCAACCCCACCTTCTCGCGGCGCTCGGCGATCGAGGGCAGCTCGGGCGGCGCGCTGTCGATCGCGGCGAGCTGGGCCAGCAGCGCCCTGCCCTCGCCCTCGAGGATCACCAGGCGCTGCTTCGCCATCTCGGCGCCCCGCACCATGCGCTTGTACTGGTGGAAACGGTGCTCGACTTCCTGCTGGGGCGTGCGCTTCGGGTCGAGGCCGATCTCCACGTCGCGGGTGGTGCCGTCTTCGAGGTACTCGGGGAGCGTCACCGTCAGCGGCCCGCGCTGGAGTCGGTAGAGGTTCTGGGTGAGCAGCTCGCCCTCGCGCCGGAAGGCCGTGGCCTTGTCGGTGCGCTCGGCCTCGACGCGGACCTTGTCCTTCGTGCGTTCGAGCTTCTTCAGCTTCGCCAGCAAGGGCGCCTTGCGGGCATCGACGAAGGTCTTTTGTTCGGTGACGGCGAGCAGCGTCTCCGCCGCATGCGACAGGCGGAGCACCTCGTGATCGCCCTGCAGCCGGGAGGTCGCCGGTTTGATCGGCTGCTCGTCGAGCGGCGTCCACGGGTGGCCCACGCGGAGCCCGGCCCGATTGGGGATCGACAGCGATCGGATCTGCGCCTGGCCCAGGCACAAGATGATCGCCGGCGCGGTCGTCACCTCGAGCACGAGGTTCACGAAGCGCTGATCCTTCGTGAAGTGCAGCAGCAGGGTGCGGCGGGCGATCAGCGCCTCGGCGTCGGCGAGCTTGGCGCCCGTGAGCTCAGTGCGCAGCACGGACTGCCAGGTCGGCGGCGTGGGCGGGTTCTGTGGCCGCTCGTCCACCGCGGAAAGGCGCGCGACGCCGGGATCGCTGCACAGGAGAATGGTCACGCTGCGCCCCGGCACGCGCACCTCGAGGTACACGCGGGTGGTGGTCGGGGCATGCACCTTCTGCACGACGCCGCCCGCGAGCTCGCGGTTCACCTCCTCGGCGATGGCCGCCAGCTCTTCAGGACGCAGCGACACGGCCGGGGCTCAACGCGACGATCTTCGCGAGTGAAAACGGGTGGGGCGGCAGCAACTGGGAAGTGAGGCAGTCGGTCGGCGCCTTGTCTTCGCGCCAACGCAGGAACGTCGCGGCATGGCGGAAGCGCGGCCCCTGCAGGTAGTCGTAGCGCACCTCGCACACCAGCTTCGGCTGGAGCGGGACGCAGGTGGGCGACTCCTTGCCCTTGTTCCAGCGGCTGGGCGCGTCGGGGGCGCGGCCTGCGCCGAACGAGACGCCCCCTTCGAGCGGCAACAGCTTCTCGCGCAGCGCCTTCTTCTCCTTCGCGCTGAACGACGAGGTGTGGCCGACGTGCTGCAGCACCCCGCCCGCGTCGTAGAGCCCGAGGAGCAACGAGCCGACGGTGCCTTCCGTCTTCCCCTCCCGGTACGCCCCAACGACGCAGTCCACCGTGCGGCCGTGCTTCACCTTCACCATCACCCGCTTGCCCGGCTGGTAGTCGAGCGCCTCTCGGCGGGCGATCACCCCGTCACACCCGGCGCCTTCGAACTCGTGGAACCACCGCTTCGCCTCGGCCGCGCTCATGGTCTGCGGGGTGACGAAGAAGGCGTCGTGTCCCTGAAAGTGCGCCAGCAACTGCTCGCGGCGGAGCGCGCCGGTGAGGGGCCGGAGATCGGTGTTCCCCAGGGCGAGGCAGTCGAAGGCCACGAAGCCGGCGGGGGTCTGGGCGGCGAGCTTGTTCACCCGCGAGGCGGCCGGGTGAATGCGGTTGGAGAGCGCGTCGAAGTCGAGCCCCTTCGGCCCGGGGAGGATGATCTCGCCGTCGACGACGATCTCCGGCGGCAGCGCCTTCGCGAGGCCCGCGACGACCTCCGGGAAGTAGCGCTCGAGGGGCTGGCCGTTGCGGCTGCAGAGGTGAAGGCGCTCGGCATCGCGGAAGACGATCGCGCGGAACCCATCCCACTTCGGCTCGTAGACCCACCCTTCCCCCTCGGGGATTTCGTCCTGCGCCTGGGCGAGCATCGGCTCGAGGGGTGAGGTGAACGGGAGCATGGGCAGGGGGGCTTCTACTGTGGTTCTTCGACCGTGTTATGTGCACAGACATGCGGCGCGGCGGTGAACATCGGCGGTTCGCGACGCTCGTCGGCGTCTCGGTCGTCCTGCATGCGCTGCTCCTGTGGGCGTTCGCGTCGATGCAGCCCGAGCCGGTGGCGCCGAAGCACAAGGCGATCGAGATGGAGTTCGTCACCGTCGTGCCACCCGAGCCGCCTGCCGCTCCCGCCGCGCCGAACCAGCGGCCCGACGTGCGGCCGGTCGACAAGAAGAAGCGCGTCGAGAAGAAGACCACCGCCACCGCGGCTCCGGAGCCGGCCGCCGCGGCCAGCGGGGCGACCGTCGAGACCGGCCCCGCGATCGGACCCAGGGGTGACCTGCCGCTCGCCACCCGCCCCTCGCTGACGCCCAGCGCCGGCTTCATCTTCCAGCTGGGGCCCGCGGGTGATGGCAGCGCACCGCGGGGGGCGACGCTCCGCAACGGGCCCGGTGAGGCGCCTGATCAGCGGTCGCTCAACGAGTACACCGGCGAAGTGCTGACCCGGCGCTTGAACGCCGACCTCGCCCAGGACGTCGGGC
>JBBRUE010000115.1:0-11948 GCA_038248085.1 Myxococcales bacterium
CGTACAGGTCCGGGTCACCCGTGCCGGTCATCGTCACCGTCAGCTGCGAGCCGGGGACGACGGCGATGGCGTTGAACTGCACCAGCTGGCCCTTGCCCACCGAGCCCGTCGCCGTCGAGGTCTTCGGCGTGCCGGTGGTGGTGGGCGGGGTGGTGCTGCCCTTGGTGTACTCGACGCGCAGCGAGATGGTCGCCGCCGTGTAGCCGCTGACCGCGATGTACGCCGAGGTCACGGTCGAGGGCACCGTGAGGTTGCACTCTTCGGCCGAGCCGTTGAGGTACGGCCGGCAGGTGTAGGTCGAGGCGGTCGGCGCGGCGCCGAAGCGCACGTAGAGGTCGGCGTCGCCCGTACCGCTGAGCACCGCGCGGAAGGTCGAACCCGGGGTCACGGCGAAGGGGCCGAACGACTTGCTGGCGCCCTGCGCGATGGTCGCGGTGAAGGTCTCGACGTTCGGAGCCGTCGTCCCACCACCACCACCGGCGCCGCCGCCCGTACCGCCACCCGTGCCGCCACCCGTGCCGCCGCCGGTGCCCGGAGCGCCGTAGAGCGACGACGCACCCTGCGCGTCGAGCGTGGTGATGACCAGCGAGGTGAAGCTGCCCGTGCCGTTGCACTGCGGGTAGTGCATCACCGACGCCGAGTCGTAGGCCGTCAGCACGCGCCAGTTGTTGTCCTCGAAGCAGGTGCCCGCCTCGGGGCGCGTGTGCTCGTGACGGAAGCCGAGGGTGTGGCCGAGCTCGTGGCGCAGCACGCCGGTCAGCGAGACCGAGGGGTCACCGAAGGCCGTGTTGTCGATGAGCACGTTGCGGCCCGAGCGCGCGGTCGACGGGAAGAACGCCCGCGCCAGGTACTGGCCGTTCACGTTCACCGGCGCCACGTTGAAGAGCACGCTGGTGTTGGTCGCGGTGCAGTTCGCGTCCTGCGCGGCCACGTAGACGAACTTGATGTTGGTGACTGCCGCCCACGCCGCCGTCGCGTCGAGCATCGACTGCAGCGCCGCCGCCTTGTTCGCGCCGAAGCCGTTCGCCACGCAGTAGGTGAGGTTGAGCTTCTGGGTGTCGCTCCACTTGTCATCGGCGGTGCCGACGCGGTTCACGATCAGCTGCCCCGACTGCACGTTCAGGTCGTAGAACTCGCGCAGCTGCTTCTCGTTCGCGAACACCGTGTCGCCGTCGGCGATGAAGATGCCGGTCTCCGGCTCGGTGAAGACCTTGGTGGAGCGGAACTGGTCCCACGTGAGGCCCGTACCGGTCGCCGTCACGTCGTCCCCATGATCCGTCACAGTGCCCTGCCCCACGCCACACGCCGTCGCCAGAACCGCCAGCACTGCACTCAGAATGGACTTCTTCATGGCTTACTGCTCCCTGCGAGACCCCGACCCCCACCAGGCGGATCTCGCGGTCTTTCCCTAGAGCACACGCCTTGCCAACTCTAAGTTCATGAATTTACGAATGAATTCAGCTGTGCGACAAAGTAAGAAGACTCCATGTATGTGTATCTGACTTTGACATTGTGATTTCAGAGGGTTGCATCGATGACCGTGATCTCATGGGGTTGAGCGTCCAAATCAGGTGATCGTCCTGACTTGAGTCGGTGGGGTCTCAGTCGTCCGAGATGGAGACAGGTCGCTTGCGCATGTCTGATCTCACGACAGTCGAGCGGATCCGCTGATCCACGAGCGGGAGATCACCGACGCCGTGCTACTCGCGACCCATGATCAAAAAGACCCTCGTCGCTGTGTCGGGCGCGCTGATGTTGATGGCGTGCCCTGAGAAGACCGAGCCGGTGCACGCGGCGGCGGTCGTCGATGCTGGAGCCGCGGCCGCCCCGAAGAAGACGTACACCGCGCTCAACCGCCTCGACTTCAACGCCCGGGCCCAGGAGCAGTTCGCTCCGCTCTTCTGGCGCTCCGACGCGAACAAGAACGGGGCGCTCGACCCTGACGAGCTGGTGCTCCTCACCGGGCCGTGGACCGAGTCGCGCGCGGACTTCGTCGGCGCCGGGGGCTTCACCCCGAAGTTCGACACGCTGTACGCCACGCTTCAGACCGCGCCCGACCTGTCGAAGCTGAGCCCCAACGAGCAGGCCCGCCGCGCCGCGCTGCGCCTCGAGCTCGAGCAGGGCAAGGCCACCCTCGTCGAGACCGACCTCACCACCACCGGTACCGAGGCCGACCGCAAGGCCTTCGAGCACTTCGCGAAGGTCGCGGCGCTCATCGAGAAGCTCTACGCGCGGCAGCACGGCATCGACGCGCTGGGTGCGACGATCCCCGCCGACGACACGCTCAGCCGCGCCGTCTTCCACCGCAACCAGTCGGCGTTCTGCGTGGCGCCGAAGACCGACAAGGACCCCGCGTGCAACGCGCTGGCGCCCGCTCCGTCGCGCGCCGTGGGCCTCTACCCGGCCGCTGTGCAAGCCGACCCGAAGTTCTGCGCCACCCTGGAGAAGGAGAAGAACAAGGCCGCGCTGATGGATCACTTCTCGGCGGTGGTCGCCGACGGCGCGAAGTTCAAGGCCGTGCCGTACTCGGTGGCGTACCAGCCCGAGATGGAAGCGGTCGCCGTGGAACTCGAGGCCGCCGCGGCGCTCTTCGGTGACGACGAGGCCGCGCTCAAGACCTACCTCGCCGAAGCCGCGAAGGCCTTCCGCACCAACGACTGGGAGCCGGCGAACGCCGCCTGGGTCGCGATGGGGCCGAGCAACTCGAAGTGGTACCTCCGCGTGGCGCCCGACGAGACGTACCACGAGCCCTGCGCGTGGAAGGCGGGCTTCGCCCTGCAGCTGGCGCGCATCAACCTCGGTTCCCTCGAGTGGCAGAAGAAGCTCGAGCCGGTGAAGGGCGACATGGAGAAGACCCTCGCCGCGCTCGCCGGGCCTCCGTACAAGGCGCGCGACGTGAAGTTCAAGCTGCCCGACTTCATCGACGTCACGCTCAACGCCGCTGACCAGCGCAACCCGCACGGCGCCACCATCGGCCAGTCGTTGCCCAACTGGGGCAAGGTCGCCGAGAAGGGCGGCCGCACCGTGGTGATGACCAACCTCTACACCGACGCCGACAGCCGCGAGCAGCTCTCCGCCCAGGTGTCGTCGCTCTACTGCAAGGCCACCTTCGACGGCTTCACCAACGACCCCGAGGCGGCGCTGCTGTCGGTGGTGCTCCACGAGGCCGCGCACAACCTCGGCCCCGCGCACGACTACGCGGTGAAGGGGAAGAAGGACGACGATCTCTTCGGCGGCCCGCTGGCGGCGACGATGGAGGAGCTCAAGGCCCAGACCAGCGCCCTCTTCTTCACCTGGTGGCTGGTCGAGAAGGGGCTGCTCACCCCCGAGCAGGCGAAGCACGCGGCGCTGCGCGACGTGGCGTGGGCCTTCGGGCACATCAGCCGCGGCATGTACGACTCGAGCGGCGGGCCGAAGAACTACAGCCAGCTCGCGTCGATCCAGCTCGGCGCGATGCTCGAGGCCGGCGCGCTGACGTGGAAGGCCGACGAGAAGGCCGCCAACGGCACCGACGTCGGCTGCTTCGAGGTGGACCTCGCGAAGTGGAAGCCGGCCGTCGACGCCCTCGCCAGCCGGGTGCTCAAGGCCAAGGGCAAGGGCGACAAGAAGGACGCCGAGGCGATGAAGGCCAGCTTCGTCGATGGCAAGGACGCGTGGGCCACGCTGCGCGGGACGATCACCGAGCGGTGGCTGCGCGCGCCCAAGGCGACGTTCGTGTACGCCGTCAAGCGCTGAGGACGAAGGCGCTGACTTCCCGCGCGACCGCGGACGGCTCTTTGAGCCAGCGGAAGTGCGGGTTCATCTTCTGTGGCCGGGCGGGCGGCGTGATGTCCGCCCACGTCACCTTCGCGTGGCGCACCTTGCGCAGCAGCGCCTCGGTCGCGGAGCGCGGCGCCATGGTGTCGCCCTGCACGTGCAGCGCGAGCACGTCCGGCGCGAGCGCGTCGAGGCCCCGTTCGATCGGCCCCCGGCGGTCGCGGAACTCCCCGGTGCGCGCGGCGTGCGCCCAGTCGACGATCAACGTCCGTCCCTGCAGGCCGCCGAAGCCGAGCCGGTGACCGGGGAAGTAGCCGAGGCCGCGCGCCACGACGTGCGCGAGCTGCGTGCCGGCGAGCACCCCGAGCCCGCGCACCCCGCCCCACGCGCGGTGGTGCACCGTGCCCGACGCGATGACGATGAGCTTCCCTCCCGGCTGGTACCAGCGCGCCAACGCCGTGGTGGCGAGCTGGCCGCCCAGCGAGTGCCCCAGAATGCTCAGCGGCGCGCGGGAGCGGGTCTTGAGCTCCGCCAGGTGGCTCATCATGTCGTCGAGCAGCTCGGCGTAGC
Organism: Myxococcales bacterium; assembly: GCA_038248085.1. Classification (GTDB taxonomy): domain Bacteria; phylum Myxococcota; class Myxococcia; order Myxococcales; family Myxococcaceae; genus Archangium_A. The sequence continues at coordinate 4,327 of JBBRUE010000115.1, forward strand.
CGTAGTCCACGCCCCGCCGCGCGCGCACCGAGGAGCTGTCGCCGCCGCGGTGCTCGGAGATCAACGTGGTCACGCCGCACGCGGCCAGCGCCTCGCCCAGCCGATCGTACGCCCGCGCGTTGACGCCCATCGCCGGCAGCACCAGCAGCCCCGGTGCCTGGGGACCCGCGGAGAAGAGCCGGGCCTCCGACGTCACGCCGTCCTGTGAGCGCATCACCAGCGGTTCCATCGCGCCGGCAGCCAAGCAGAAATCAGCCGCGAGGCCGAACGGCAACTCCGTCAGCGCGTCCTGGCGCGCCGAACACCTCGCCCCAACCGGGCCGAGGGTCGAACCCCGTGGGCTTGATGTCGCCCAGGCGCACCCCGCGGCGCTGCTGTTCGGCGAGGAAGCGGGCTTCCCCGTGCTGCACCACCCGCGCCTCGAGCGGCCCCAACTGCCCCAGCTCGCGTGCGTAGCGGTAGTGCAGCGTCTCGCACAGCCGTTGCTCGAGATCTGCCGCCAGTCGCTCCGGTTCGCGCGACCCCTCGACGTAGACCACGTAGCGCGGTGGCTCGCCGAGCTCGGGGGCGACGAGGGTGAAGGAGGCCGGGTGCTCGACCAGCGCGGCGCGGACGGCCGCTTCGACGAAGGCAGCGTTCAACTTCTCGCCCCGGAGGTCGCTGCCGCGGTCGAGTCGCCCCTCGAACTGCAGCAGCGGCGCGCGCACCCGAAAGCCCATGCAGCGCACGACGTCGGGGAGCCGGTACCGCGCGAAGCCACCGCGCGTGGTGAGCAACGGCGCGTAGGTCGCGCCCTCACGCAGCTCGTGCACGCCCCGCACCCGGCCGTCGTCGAGCGACTCGAACTCGAGGAAGTGGCTGGTCACCGCGGCGACGGGCGCACGCTCGCCCCAGAGCGGGAAGCTCACCACGCCCTCGGTGGCGAGCAGCCCCTTCCCCTGAATCGGCGTGTTGGGGAAGAACCGGCGCAGCGCCGGGAGCGCCTGGGCCGCCCACGCGTCGGTCCAGCAGCTGATCACGCGCAGCCGCGGCCACACCGCTTCGCCGACGAAGGCGCCAGCCTGGTCGAGCCGCGCCTCGATGCCCGCCAGGCGCTCTGGCGACACCGCCGCGGCGTAGGTGGGCCAGGCGTGGAGCAGCGCCTCCATGAGCAGCGTGAGGAACGAGGGGTTCCACACCGAGATGAAGCCGAGATCGTCGGCCGCGACGAGTTGTTCGAGCGTCTTGCTGCGCCACACGTCCACGTCGCGCAGGCGGCCCACCGCGCCGTCGACGGCGAAGAGTCGCTTCATCGCGAAGCGCGTCGCCTCGTCGAAGTACTCGGTGTCGTCCTCGAGGCCGACCCGCACGCCGCCGCCCGTGACCTCGGGTTCGCGCCCAGCCGGCGAGAGGCTCCAGTACTGGCGCGCCGTGAGGAGCGAGGGGAAGGCCTGGAAGAGGTCGTCGAGCCACGGCCCGGTCGCCGCACCGAAGTCGCCGAGCAGGCCCTCGGTGTAGGGCACGTGCTTGGGGCCGGCCACGCTGCCCGAGGTGCGCTCCAGCACGCGCACCGGTTCGTGGGTCAGCACCTCGCGTTCACCGCGCTCGATGCGGGCGATCCACGGGGCCAGCGACTCCCAGTTCGTCACCGGCACGCGCTCGCGAAACTGGGCGACCGAGTGGATGTCCCGGTAGCCGTGCGCGCGGCCGTAGGCGGTGTCGGCGTTGGCCTCGAGGAACCGGGTGAGCCACCGGCCCTGCACGGCCTCGGGGTTCTTCAGCGCGGCGTCGAAGCGACGCACCGAGGCCCGGCGTGAGAGCGCCCACGCGAGGTTGATGGCGGTCACCTTCAGGTGCATGGCCGTTCACAGGAAGATGCGGGTGGTCTTCTCGACGAAGTCGTCATCGGCGCGCGCCAGACAGCACAGTTCATCACCTTCGGCCCAACGCGGATTCTGCGCGAGGAAGAAGCGGACGTCGGGGTCGTCCAGCAGCCGCTTCGGCACGTCGGCCAGCGCAGCCTGGAGCCGCACCGCGTTCTCCCCCACGGCCCGCAGCACTCCTGCCCGCGGGTCCCACGCCGCGCCGAACTTCTCGCGGCACAGCCCGTCGAGCAGCGCCGCCTCGGCCGGGGGAAAGGGCGCGTCGTGGCGCGGCCAGTGGTTGGGGAAGTAACGCGAGATGAGGAGGTAGGTCCGGTAGCCCTTGGTGATCAGGAACCAGTACACCGGCCGCCCGGGCCGCGCGTGGCGCTGCGCCATGAGGTACCAGATGAAGGCGCGCTGCAGCGCCGTCTGCCCCCAGAATCCTGGCGCGATGATGGTGTCGCCGGAGAACACGACGCAGGCGCCGTCGACCTCGAGCCTGAGCAACGTCGAAAACCCCTGCACCGCCCCGCGCTGGTCCTTGAGCACGATGACGTGGTGCTTCTCGTGGAGATCGCGCTCGAAGGCCTCGCGCCCGGCACCCGCGTAGGACTTCTCGAAGAGGGTCCACATCGCCTCGAGCTCCGCGTCGGTCAACGCGCCCACGCGGCGCACCCGCGCCTGGAGCCCCCGGCTGCGACGGAAGAACCCCCGGGTGCGCAGGAGCCCCGAGGAGATGGTGCGATGCACGTGGTGCCGCGACGTCACCGGGTCACCATACCCGCTGGCCTTCGGGCAGAGTCGGCGACGTGGCCCCCGACCTCTTCCCTCGCCTGGCGACGCCGGCCGACAACCGCGCCTGCCTCGAGCTCTTCAGCGCGGTGCCGATGCGCGGCGAGCTGGTGCTCTCGACCCAGCGCGAGCCCGACTTCTTCGGGCTGTATGCGATGCAGAAGGTCGAGCCCTTCACGTACGTCGGCGACGACGACCGGGGCGGGCTGGTGGGCATGGCGACGGCGCTGGTGCGCGAGGGGTGGCTCGACGGGCAGCCCACGCGCGTCGGGTACCTCGGCGACCTGCGCGTCCGCTTCGATCGCGGGCGCACCTTCGGCCGCTTCTTCGGCGACTTCTTCGACGCGCTCTGCACGCGCACCGGCTGCAGCGCGTACTACACGTCGATCCTCACCTCGAACCGCGCCGCGATGAACGCGCTCACCAGGCGCAGCGCGAAGCGGGTGAACCAGCCGTACTACCACCGGCTCCAGGCCTTCGACGCGGTCTCGGTGCAGCTCACCCGCCGACGCACGCCCGCGTCGCCGGTGCGCGTGCGCAGCGCAACGCCGGCTGATCTCCCCAGGCTCGTCGCGGTGCTCGCCACCGCCCACCGCGCGCGCGCGTTCGGCTACCGCTTCGACGCGGGCGAGCTCGAGCACCGCCTCGCCCACTGGCCGGGCTTCTCGCTCGACGACACCCTGGTGGCGGAAGACGCCAGCGGCGCCGTGCTCGGGGTGACCACGCTGTGGGATCCCTCGCCGGTCAAGCGCTACCGCGTGCACGCCTACGAGGGCTCGATGAAGTGGGTGAAGCGCGGGTTCAACCTCGCGGCGACGTTCACCCGCTGGCCGAAGCTGCCCGAGCCGGGCGGGGAGTTCCGCTACGCGTACCTCAGCAACCTCTGGGTGCGCGACGAGTCGCCGGCCACGTTCCGCGCGTTGCTCGAGCACGCCTACGCCCGCCTGCAACCCCGCGGGTTTCACTTCTTCACCTTCGAGCTCGACGAGGGCGACCCGCTCGGCGCAGCGCTGAAGGGTTTCATGGCGCGACGGCTCGGCTTCACGCTCTTCGGGGTGACACCCGCGAAGGAGTCGCGCGTGCAGTGGCAGCCCGGCCGCACCGGGTTCGAGATCGCGCTGGCGTAGCCGCGCTCGCGACAGGCGCGCTCGCACGTAGGCCGCAGCACCGGAAGTGCCTAAGGTCCCGGGCGATGGCGAGCTGGGCGTGGACGATCGGTCACTGGCGGCGAGTTCCCCTTCGGGTGCACGCCTCGGTGCCCCTCGGACTCCTGGTCTTCTCCGGGTTCCGCTTCGAGCCGGTGTGGTGGGCCTGTTCGCTCACCCTGGTGTTGCTGCACGAACTGGGTCACGCGGCGGTGGTGCAGCTCGCGGGCGGCCGCGCGACGGAGGTGATGCTCACCGGCTTCGGCGGGCACTGCGCGTGGGAAGGCGAAGTCTCTCCACTCGGGCGTGCCGCCATCGCGTGCGGAGGCATCGGGGCTCAGCTCCTGGTCCTCTTCCTCGCGCTCGCCCTTTGGGCGCTCGAGCTGGTTCCGCCGGGTGACGCTGCGCGCACGGTGCTCGCCGCCGCGACGATCTCCAACGCGTGGCTCATCGGCGTGAACCTCCTCCCCATTGGCCCGCTCGACGGCGTCGAGGCCTGGGCCCTGCCCTTTCGCCTCGGCCAGCTCGCGAGACGCCGTCTCACCACCCACCGCAACGTCGCGCGCGTCGACGGAGCGCAGGTCACCACGCACGGCACGGGCGCGAGGGAGCAGGCGAAGAACCTCGCCGCGCAGCTCCTCGAGAACGCACGGAAAGAGGACGACGCTCCGTGAACCTGATCCTCACCCTGCTCCTCGTGCTCGCCGCGGCCTTCGTCGTCGTCTTCCTGCTCGGCTTCGCGCAGCGCCCGGCCGACCCGCTTCGCCGGCTCAAGGACCGCTTCATCAAGCTCTCGCGCCTCGCGCGGCCCCAGGCCGAGGAGGAGCTGCTCGATCGCGTCGAGTCTCTCGCCGAGCGGTACCCGGGCAAGAGCTACGCCTGGTACCTCGAGTGGCTGGTCACGGATCTCGAGCGCGCCAAGCGGTGACGCGGCGCCTTCGGGAGCCCGAGACGCGAACCTGCGCGTGCTCTCTGCGCCCGATGCTCAGCGGCCCGCGACGCCCCGTTCGTCCGTTCTTCTCGCGCGGCGAGCCGTGACGCGGCGCCGCATGGCCTTCGCAGGCGCGCTCGCGGCCGTCCTCGGTGCGGCGGTGTGGTTTTCGCTGCGCCCCGCTGCAGCGCCTCCCTCCGCGGACGAGGTCCAGCGGCCGGCAGCGACCCCGCCCTCCGGGGCGTGGCCTCCACCTTCGCCCCGCGTGCAGGCCGATGCGCCGAGCCCCGCCGGGCGCCCCCCGTGGGAGTCCGTCGAGTACGTCCTCGCGAAAGGCAACGTGCTGCCGACCATCGCGGCCAGCACGGACGCGTTCCAGGAACTCTGCCGACGGGAGGCCGAGGCCTGCGCGACGAACACCCTCTTCTGGAGCGGCCCGCCGACCCTGACCGCGTTTTCGATCCTGCGCACCCACGGGCGGCTGGTGGTGCTCGGTCTCGATCACTCCAGGCGCTTCCCCGACGGTGAACACCCGGCATTCCCTGCCTGTCTCGAACGCGCGCTGAAGCAGGCCCATCTGCCGGACGAGGAAGGCGAGGATGGTCTTTCGACCCGCACGTGCGCAGTGCATACCCTCAAGCGGCCCCAGAACGACCTGCGTGAACTTGCGGGGCGCATGGCCGCCTGCCTGGGTCCGGTCACCGAGGCCCGGCGCGTCACCCTGACCTGGGCCCAGGTCGTCGCGGGCGACCAGGTGGAGATCCGCGAGCTGCGACTGACCGCTGAGGGGGACCTCGACGGCTACGCCGAGCGATGCATGCTCCAGGCGGCGCAGGCCCCTGCCGTGCAAGTGGGCGAGGGGAACCGCCCCTCCTTCACGCGCCTCGAGTACTCGCTCACCTTGAAGGCGTTCGGAGCACCTCCCTCGCCGGAGGAAGCGCGCCTCGCCGCGCCCCTGCCGCCGCTGCCCCCCCCAACACCACTGAGCGTCGAGCAGGAGGCGCTGGCACAACGTCGCAGTGAAGAAGCCAGCAGGCTGAGCAAGAAGCGGTCGTGGGACGAGGCGGTGCGCGTCGCAGCGCAATGTGTGGCGGACGCGCCGCGGTACCACCCCTGCTACCGCGTCCTCGGCTCGGCCGCTGCCGCGCTCGCCGAGCGAGACGAGTCGGTCGTCGAGCTGCAGCGTGCCGCCGACGCCTACCGCCGCTATCTCGAGCTCGCGCCAGCCGATGACGAGTACGTGGCGCGGGTGCGCGAGATCCTCGAGCAGGCCCATCTCCCGCATTGAGCTCCGCGCGCGGGGCGAACGTCCTCCACTCGTCTGCACGAGATCCGCGCTGAGCCTGGTCGCCTCCAGCCCCTCGACCCGCGCGAACGCATCGTCGACCGCCGCGTGGGGTGGCGGGTGCCGCGGGCCCGGGCACCACGGAGCCGACACCACGGCTCACCCCGCGCTGAGCTCGAGCGCCTGCACCAGGTAGATCTCGACGAACCGCGACGAGTTCACCCGGAGCCACGGCAACCCGTCCTTCCGCTCGACCACCTTGAACTTCGCGGCGACCGCGAGCTGGCTGACCACTTCGTCGAACGACTTGCCGAGACCGGGGTCCGGCGTGGTGACGAGCAGCCGCCCGCCCTTCGCCAACGCCGCGTGCACCTGGGTGAAGAAGTCGGCTGGCGCGTCGAGCAGGTCTACCAGGTGCTCGGCCACCACCAGGTCGAACGCGCGCCGCTTCACCGGCAACACCTCGGCGTTCAGCACCACCCCCACCACGTCGGCGTCGTGACGGCTCGCCCGCGCCCGGGCGCGGAACACGGCGCGCAACGAGAGATCCGCGACCACCAGCCGCTCGACGCGCGAGGCGAGCACCTCCGAGCGCTCGCCCGCACCGCAGCCGAGCTCCAGCGCGAGCGTCACCTTCTTGATCTTCCCGTCGAGCCACGCCGCGGGGCCCTCGACGAGCGCCACCTGCATCAGCTTCTTCAGCGGCGCCGCGCCGACGCCCTTCACCGGTGCGGGCGCCGCGGTGCCGCGCGTCTCGTGCAGCGTCCAGTCATCACCGAAGTGCTCGAGGGCGCCGCGCTCGTCACCGGCGAAGGCCTCGACCACCGCGACGGCTTCGCGCTCGGCCACCCCGTGCTCCGCCATCGCCGCGAGGATCGCGTCGCGGAAGGTCTCGCAGTACGCGAACGGGTCTTCCACCAGCACCGGCACGTCGCCGAGCAGCGGGTAGGGGCCGCACGTCGCGCACCGCACGAGCAAGCCCGCTTCCGTCAGCGCGCCGCCACACTTCGGGCAGCGCAGCACCGTGGTCCACCAGGGTCGAGTCACGCCGCGAGTTCTCGCACGAACCGCTCAGCCCGGGGCAGCCGACGGCCACCACACGCGAAAGGTCGTGCCGTCGCCCAGGGTGGAGCTCACCGTCACCTCGCCCCCGTGCTGGGTGACGACCTGCTCCACCATCGCCAGGCCAATGCCGTTGCCATCCGCGCGCGTCGAGAAGAAGGGGTCGAAGAGCCGGTGGAGATTCTCTTCGGGAATGCCCTCGCCGGTATCGATGACCTCGAAGGCCACCCCGCCCGGCCGCTGGTGGGCGCGCACCACCACCACTCCACCCTGCGCCATCGCCTGGAAGGCGTTGGTGACGAGGTTGAGGAGCACCTGCTGCAACTGCGCCGCCTCGGCCCACACCGTCAGCCGCTTCTCCACGTCGAACACCACCCGGCTGCCCGGCCGGGTGTTCGCGGCGACGAGGCGCTCGAAGTCGGCCAACAGCGGGTCGAGCGGGAGCACCTGCGCCACCGGGGCCTGCTTGCGGCCCAACGACATCAGCTGGGCGACCAGTGCGGCGGCGTGCCGGGCCGACTCGGCCATCGCCTGCAGCACCTCGGGGTCGTTCACCCGCTGCA
>JBBRUE010000116.1:0-11931 GCA_038248085.1 Myxococcales bacterium
GGGCCGCGGCGGTGATCGCGGTGAAGGTGACGCGCTGCGTGCGCTGGTTGCCGGTGAAGGCCTGCCAGTTGCCGCCTTCGTTCCCCGAGACCGAGAGCAGCCCGCGGTGTTGCACCGCGACGTCGAAGAGCAGCGCGTAGGTGATGTCGACGTCGGAGATGGGCGTGGGGCACGTCGCCGTCATCGGTACCGCGAGGTACGCGCCGTCGGAGTGCCGGATGATCCCGGGCGCGCCGAAGGTGAGCGGGCAGGGCGCGCCGGCCTGGGCCACCGAGAGCGTGTTCGCCAGGGCGGCGCGGAAGGCAGCTTCCTTCGCGCGTACTTCGCCCCAGGTGAGCGCTCCGTTGCCGTCGGCGTCGAGCGGAAACTGGAGGTCGAGGTCCTTGAGCGCGACGTCGAGCCGGCCGGTGAGGGTGACGCCGTCGGCCGCGAGGGTCCAGTACGCGTCGGAGCCCTTGTGGGCGTGAGCGGGCAGGGCGACGAGGATCAGGAGCAACAGCGATGCAGGAGAGGCCGACTTCACGGCTTCACCCGCTCGAGCACTTCAGCGTCGGATCGCGGGGTGTACACCCGCCCTTCCGTCGCGGGCTTCGGCGCGATGATGAACAGGGCCGTCAGCGTCAACCCGCCGAGCAACACCAGCACGGTCGCGCGGTTCACCACCGCTTCGTCCTATTCGGATCGACCGGGGTCTACAAACAGATCGGCTGGGGTTGGGTGGCGAACTCCCAGCCCTGTTTCACCGCGTCGAGCTCGTCGCTCCAGGCCAACAGCGCCCGCAGGTAGGTGTCGCGCGCGCCGAACCCGAAGGCGATGGCCTGCTCGGCCTTGTGGCGCTCGAGCGCAGTCTCGAAACCGACGCGCCGGTCCCACGCGGCGATGGCCTGCTTCTTCACCCCGTTCCACGAGGACTCCAGGCTGGCGGTCCACCACTTCGGGGGCGTCTGGTGCGTGTGATGCGACCGCGCTTCCTGCTCGTTTGTATTCACGAGAGGACACAAAGCAGCTTTGGGGCCACCCATCGAAGATCCCGAGATTCAGCGCCGTTGGGCGTGAAGCCAGCCCTGGTGACCATCACCATACCGACTGATTCCCGTCACTTTGATGAGGCTCTGGTCAGCGGCCGGGGCCGAGCTCGGAGAGCTGCGCATCGATGCGCCCGAGCTCACCCTTGTTGCCCGCGTTCACATGGAGCTGGCGCAGCTTGATCAACATGCCGCGCGCGTCTTCCTTGTGCTTGAGCTCGACCAGGATGTCGGCGAGCTCCTGGAGCAGCTCGGGCGTCGGCTGACTCCACGACTGGGCCCCCTTCAGCACCGCGAGCGCCTTCTGCGAGAAGCCGGCTTCCCGGTGCGCCTTCGCTGCACGCAGCGAGTACTCGACCGCGCTCGCGACGAGCCCCTTCGCCTTGAGCTGGGTGGCGAGGTCCTGCGCGAGCCGTCCGTCCTTCGGGCTGGCGTCGACTTTTTCCCTCAGCGCATCCAGTGGATCAGCCTTCTGCTTCCGGAACATCCCCCCGAGGAATCCCATGGGCACATTGTAGTCTCGGCGGAACCAAATCGATCAACGGATCAATTCAGGGAACGCTCCGAGAAACGAGGCCCCACGCGCCACCGCCGTCTGAGGGTCGGCTTCCACGTCGAGCGGCCGGCCGAACGCCTGGGCCACTGCCTCCCGCACCTGGGGGATGAACGTCGTCCCACCGATCAGGCTCACCACGGAGATCTTGTTCGGGTCGACCCCAGCAGCGGCGAGGGTGTCGCGCGTCACCTCTACCGCCCGGGTGATGATTTCCGCCCACACGGTGTTCATCATCTCGCGGGTCACGGGGAACTCGATGTTCCACTTCCGGCCGGTGAGGCCGAGCGCCTCGGGAATGAGGAAGCGCGCGCTGGTCGCCGCCGAGAGCGCCCGCTTCACCCGCTCGCAGGTGCGCTGGATGGTGTCGGCGAGAATGACGTCCTTGGTGACGTCGAACTGGTGGTTGCCCCACACGTGGCTGGCCACCGAGCGGGCGAAGGCGGTGTCGAAGTCGTCGCCGCCGAGACTGTCGTCGCCCCCGGCTGAGAGCACCTTCACCCGGCCCTCGACGTGCTGCACCACGGTGACGTCGAGGGTGCCGCCACCGAAGTCGAAGATCAGCCGGGGCTCCCCCGTGTCACCGGCGCCGGCGATGCCGCGGGCCAGCGCGCCAGCGACGGGCTCGGAGATGACGCGCAACACCTCGAGGCCCGCCATCTTCCCGAGCCTCACCATGCTGTCGCGCACGTGCGGCGGCGCGAGCACCGGCACCGTCACCACCGCCCTGGTGATGGCCTTGCCGAACCGCTGCTGGGCGCGCTCCCTGAGGTGGCGCAGCAAGATGGAGGCGATCTCTCCGGCCCCGTAGTCGCCGGTGCGGGTGCGCACCTTCACTTCCTCGGTGCCGTGCCCGATGAGCTTGAACACGCTCGCCGCCTGGAGCCGCCGCGCCTGCGGTGAGTCGAGCGGCCGCCCGATGACGCGCTTGATGGCCCACACCGTGTTCTCCGGGTCGCTCACCCGCAGCCGGTCGGCCTCCATGCTCACCAGCGGCGCTCCCGATCGCGAGAAGTGCACCACGCTGGGGATGCAGGCCTCGCCGCGCTCGTCGACCGCGTAGTGGAACTTGCCGTTCACCACCAGGGCGGCGGTGCAGAAGGTGGTGCCGAGATCGAGGCCCAGCACTGGTTCGGAAGAAGGCGACACGGTTGATCAATGCGTAGTGACCCGGCCTCGCCGTTCGCAGAACTTTCAGGCGGCGTCACGTTGGTGACGCGTCACTTTACGGAATGAAGCTCTGCATGTAGCCGGGGTCTTCGAGCCACAGGGCGTGCGTGGTGGCCTGCAGCGGCAGCGCGCAGTCGAGCATCACCGCCAGCTCGTTGGTCTCCTTGGTGCCGATGCTCGCCTCGTAGCTGCCCGGGTGCGGCCCGTGGGGAAGGCCCGCCGGGTGGTAGCTCATCGAGCCCGGGCTCACGCCCTTGCGCGAGGTGAAGTTGCCCTTGCAGTAGAAAATGAACTCGTCGACGTCGACCGACGAGTGCGGGTACGGGCAGGGGATCGCCTCGGGGTGGAAGTCGGTCGGCCGCGGCACGAAGCTGCAGATGAGCGCACCCCTGGTGGCGAAGGTGCCGTGCCAGGTGGGCGGCAGGTGCGTCAGCCCTACCCGCGGCTGAAAGTTCAAGATGGGGAAGGCCCACGGGTAGACGCTGCCGTCCCAGCCCACGACGTCGAGCGGCGCCTCCTTCGTGGTGAAGCCGTGGAAGGCGTCACCGCGCTTGATCACCGTCTCGCGGATGCCCTCGTCGCGCGGGTCCATGAAGGTCGGCGCGCGGAAGTCGCGGTGGCAGTAGGGCGCGTCCATGCGCAGCTGGCCCACCTGGTTGCGCCACTGCCGCGGGAGGTGCACCCCGCCGCGGCACTCGAGCCACAGCCACCACTGCGGCACCCCGGCCCTCGGGAGGAAGCGGTGGAGGATGCCGCGCGGCACGTAGACGTAGTCGCCCTCGTTGAACTCCACGTCGCCCAGCAGCGTGCGCAGCGTGCCGCCACCCTGGTGGATGTAGAAGAGATCGTCGCCGTCGCCGTTGCTGAAGTACGCGCTGTCTTCCGCGGTGGGCTTGACGATGCCCACCGTCACGTCGGCGTTGAAGAGCAGCGGAATGCGCGCGTCGAGCGGGCTCTTCGGCGAGGGGTCGATCTTCTGCGAGAGGAAGTGGCGCTTGCGCAGCTCGCGCGACGGGGCGGCCTCGCGGGCCAGCCAGCCGTGGGTGGTGGGGGCGGGCATCTGCCGGTGCGGCGCGTGACGGTGGTACGCGATGGTGTACGGCGCGTCGAAGCCGTCCTGGGTGATGCAGTGCTCGAAGTGCAGGTGCCCGGTTTCGTCGCGCAGCTGCAGGTGGTGCTTCTTCGGCACGAGGCCGTTGACGAGACGCTCGATCATCCGCGCCGTGTAGCAGGCTCGCCGCGGGGGCGGGAGCGGTGAGAGGGCCCCCCGGGTTGACTGTCATAGTGTCCTATGACACTGTTTAGGGGTCATGCGCTGGCTCGTCGACTACCACTCAGGTGTTCCCGTCTACCTGCAGCTCGTGCAGCAGGCGAAGTCCGCGGTCGCCTCGGGCGCGCTGCGCGACGGTGATCAGCTCCCCTCGGTGCGGGCGATGGCCGAGGAGCTGAAGGTCAACCGCAACACGGTGGCCAAGGCCTGGGCCGAGCTCGAGACCGAGGGCGTCATCGAGAACCGCCAGGGCTCGGGCTGCTTCGTGACGGCCTCGGTGACCCCCCTGCGGCGGTCGGTGCGCAACGAGCGCCTCACTCAGGGCGTCGACGCGCTGCTGGTGCAGGCGCATCACCTCCAGGTGTCCGACGCCGATCTGCGCACGCTGCTCGAAGAGCGCCTGCGCCACTTTCACCAGGACCGCACCGCCGCCGACAAAGGAGCCTGACGTGAGCTCGACCATCGACGTGAAGGATCTCGTGGTTCGTTACCCCGGCGGCGAAGCCGTGAAGGGGCTGTCGTTGAACGTCGAGGCGGGGCGCTGCCACGCGCTCTTCGGCCGCAACGGCGCCGGCAAGACGTCCACGCTGCGCGCCTTGCTGGGGCTGGTGCGCGCGCAGTCGGGCTCGGTGCGGCTCTTTGGGCTCGACCCGGCGACGCACGAGGCCGAGGTGAAGGAGCGCCTGGCCTGGGTGCCCGACGCGCCAGCCTTTCACCCGTGGATGACGGTCGAGCAGGTGCTGGCCTACTCGGCGGCGCTGCGCACGAAGTGGAACCCCGCGCTGCAGGCGCACCTGCTCACCCGCTTCGAGCTCGACCTCCACGCGCCGGCGGGCACGCTGTCGCGCGGGCAGAAGACGCAGCTGGCCCTGGTGTGCGCGCTGGCCGCCGACCCGGAGTTGCTGGTGCTCGACGAGCCCACCTCGGGCCTCGACCCGCTGGTGCGCCGGCAGTTCCTCGAGGCGGTGATCGGCGTGTTCCAGGAGCGCGACCCGCAGCGAAAGACCATCCTCGTCTCCACGCACCTCATCTCGGAGTTCGAGGGCGTGGTGGACGGCTTCACGGTGATGAATGGGGGCCGCGCGGTGCTCTCGTGCGAGGCCGACGAGGCGCGCGCTCGCTTCTGCCGGCTGCGCGCGTGGTTCGACGCCGAGGCGCCGCTGACGGTGCCGATGAAGACGGTGAAGCCGCCCAGCCGTGAGGGCCGCATGCTCGACTTCGTGGTCGACGCGGGGGCGGACGACGCGCGCGGGTGGCTGGCGCAGCAGGGCGCGGTGCGGGTCGACTCGAGCGCGCTGTCCCTCGAAGACATCTTCCTCCTCGCCGCCTGACCCCGCCTCCTCTCTCCCTCCGCGTGCTCACGTTGCTGTTCTCTCGTTCAACTCGGAGCACCCGATGATCCCCGCACTCGCCATCGCCCGCCCCGTCGCTCCTTCCCGCTTCCCCATGGCCGCGCTGTGGTTGCTCGCGCTGGTGCCGGGCAACGCGGTGGTACTCCTCGATCTCGCGCACGGCGTCGTCCGGCCGGCGGTGTGGCTCGCGCGCTTCGTGCCCGCGTTGCTGGTGCTCGCGCTCGTCGGGTGGAGCGAGCGCGCGACCTCGCCCTTCGCGGCGCGCCTGCGCAAGGAACTGCGGCTGACGCTCTTTCCGGGCCTGCTGCTCCTCGGGGCGAGCGGCGTGGGGCTGTGGTCCGACCTGTTCCCGCCCGGGGGTGGGCTGGCCGGCCTCGTCCACACCATGCCGTGGGTGCTGGCGCTGGTGTTACCGGCCTCGTCGCTGTTGACCCCGATGACCGTGGAGTTCGAGCGCGACACCTTGTCGGCGCTGTGGCTCAGCCCGCGGGGGGCGCGCGCGTTCGCCGAGAAGTACGCGCTCGGCGCCGGCCTCGTGGTGCTCTCGTGGGTGCAACTGTCGGCGTGCACGCCGGGCAGCCCGGAGCTGTGGTGGTTCGGTCTGGGCGGGCACGTGCTCGCGGTGGCGACGGTGCCGGCGTGGTTCCTGCTCGGCAAGAAGGAGGGGACGGCGTTGGGCCTGGTCACGCTGGTGCCCTTCGTGGTGGCGAGCCCCGCGGCGCTGCTGGACGTGTCGGTCGTCCCGACGCTCGCGACTTACGGGGTGGTGATGCTGGCGCTGGTGCCGTGGGCGCTCGAGCGCGGCCTTCTCGCGCCGGCGATCGGCGAGCAGGCGGCGGTGCCCGGCGCGACCTGGGCCTCGCGGGGCGTGCCGCCGCTGTTGGCCGCGGAGCTGAGCGGGCAGCGCGAGACGCTCATCCTCGTGGGGGTCGGAGTGGCGAGCTTCGCCGGGGTGCGCCTCGTGGACGGGCACGAAGCGGCGCCGATGGTCCTCTTCTTCCTCAGCGCGATCGCCGCGGCGCTCAGCCCGTCGCTCGCCTTCGCAGAGGCGCAGCGGCTGGGAACGCTCGAGGCGCTGCTGGTGCTGCGGCCGCGGCGCGCGGTGTTTCGGCTCAAGGTGCTCACCTCGCTTGCCGTGACCCTGGTCGCGTGCGTGCTGGCGCCGTTGCTGTTGCTGAACGTCGCGGGGTCCACCGGCCGCGTCGACGACGTGCTGGGGTGGCTGGTGGGCATCGGCTTCGTGTGGTCGGTGGCGCTGGCGGTCTCGGTGCACCTCTCGGGGGCGGGGACGGCGCTGGGCACGGCCATGGGCCTCGCGTTCTTCGGCGCGTTGGCGCAAGTGGCGCTCTTCGTCGGGGTCTCGCTCGGCTTGAGTTGGCTGCTCGATCGTCCGCTCAGCAGTTCGCACCTCCTGGGCGCGACGATGGTGGGGACGGCCGGCATCGCGGCGTTCATCGGGTGGCGCCGCTTCGTGCACCTGCCCGTGGCCCCGGCGCGTCTGGCCTTGCTCGGGGGCGGGCTGAGCCTGCTCTACGCCGCGGTGATGGGCGCGGCGGGCGTGGTGGGCGGGCTGATCAGCGGTTGACGAATCCTGGGGGGGGGCAGCTTGCCCCCGGCGGTCCAGCGGAGGGCACTCCAGGCGGACTCGATCGGATCCCGGTGTGCTAGCAGCAGGAGCGCCTGAAGAAGTTCGTCCACGCACAGGAGAAGGCCCCATGAGAATCGCCTCAGTCGTCGCTCTCAGCTGTTCGTTCCTGCTCGGTGTTGGCTGCGCACACAAACAGCAGACCGAGGTGTCGGAGACCGTGGCCGTCAAGCCGGCCGAGACGACTGCCAGGGTCGAAGCGGCGCCCGCGCCCGAGCAGAACGTCTGCTCGACCGATACCCAGTGCAAGGACGGTTCGTTGTGCCTCCACGGTCGCTGCGTCCTCATCACCGCTGACCTCGAGGAGTGCTCGCTGGTCCGCGTGCACTTCGAGTTCAACGACCCCAACATTCGCCCCGTCGACGAGTCGACGTTGCAGCGCATGGCCCGCTGTCTACGCGCCGACCATTCCCTGCACGTGACCATCGAGGGCAACGCGGATGAGCGCGGCACCGAGGAGTACAACATGATGCTCAGCAGCCAGCGCGCCTCGCACGTCGAGACCTACCTCGTGACGCTGGGCGTCTCGGCGAAGCAGCTCGCCGCCGTTGGCTTCGGGTTCGAGCGCCCGGTGTGCAAGGAACACGATGAAGCGTGCTGGGCGAAGAACCGTCGCGCGGCGCTCAAGCCCGAAGGGGCCCCCGAGAAGTCAACCAGGCCGGCCGCGAAGCCGCGCTGAAGCAAGTCGGTCAGGCGAGCCGCTCCTCGAGTCCGGGGACCGGCGCCAGCGCGCGTGACGCGAGGGCGCGGATCAGCGCCGCAGCGGCGCGCCGCTCGTCACGGGGCCGGGCCAACAGCGCCAGCGCGAGGGCCGCCCCCGGGTCGAACGCGCCGCAGGTCTTCGCGCGCGCCTCGTGCTCGGCGCGCCAGGCCGCTGGGATCCGCAGCGTCCAGTTGTCGGGGTGCATCACGCCCGGCCGGTTGTAGAGCGCCTCGGAGCCCAGCAGGTCGAACACCCAGAGCAACACGTGGCGGGCGCGGGTGGTGAAGAGGACCGTCAGCTCGGCGAACGCGAGGTGATGGCGCGACTGGCCAAAGTGCCGCGCCAGGGCCTCGCGGCCGACGCCGTCTGGCGCCAGGCACCGCACCGCGTGCTCCAGCCGAGCCCCGGCCACCGCCTCGGACCACGCCGCGGCGGTGCGCCAGATGGGCGCGGTGTCGTGAGTGCCCACCATCATCCAGTCTTGGGCCACTGCGTTGGCCGGCAGGTACACGTCATCCGGGGCCAGGACGTTGGCCTTCTGGGTCACCCGGTAGCGGCCCAGCCCGTGCCGCGCCAGCACGGCCCCGAGGGGGAAAGGCATGGTGCTGAGCACCTCGCAGGCCACCGCGGTCCCATGGCCGGCAGCGCGCGCGGCGTCGAGCAGGGCGTCGAACACCCGGGCGTAGCGCTCGACCTGGGCTTCGTCGAGGCCGGTGACGAAGTGGTCGGCCCACGGTCCTTCGCGCGGGTCGAGCTGATCCGCTCGCGCGATGTCGAGGGCCGCCAACTTCGAGTGGCGCGGGTTGGAACCCACGGAGAAGAGCCGCGCACCGTCGCGCACCGCCTGGGCCGGGTCGTCCGTGCCGAGCTGGTAAGCCCAGGGACACACCAGCCCGTGCGGGTGATCGACGCGCACCCCGTCGTAGTCGCGAAACAGCCTGGAGAACTGGACCGCGCGGAAGGCGTCGGCCTCGGCGTGCCCGGGGTCGAGCACCGGGTAGCCCCACGGTTGCCCTTCGGGGTTGGTCCGGCTGGGAGGCGCGCCCATCGCGTACCCCTGGAGCATCAGCGCTTCGTTCGCCCAGCGGTCGGCCTGAGAGAGGCCGACCTGGAGATCGGCCCACACCGCGAGGCCCAGCCCGTGCGCCCGCGAGACGAAGCGTCGGTGCTGGGCCAGGAGCAGGTACTGCTCGCGGGCGAAGCGCTCGAGCGCCTTTGCGTGGGTCGCGATCAGCGCGTCGAGGCGACGGCGACGCGCGGCCTCGGGCGCTCGCGGGGAGAACAGCAACGCGTCGCCTGGCTCGCGCCAGCGCGAAGGGGCCTCGCCGCCATGAAGCCGCGAGAGCACCGTGAAGAGGGCATCGGTCTGGAGCCAGCTCCCCTCGCGCCGGCGAAAGTCCGCCAGCCCTGCGGTGAGCGCCGCCAGCCGCGGGTCTCGCGCGGCGTCCAGCGCCTCCCAGCGCGCGTGTAGCGCGGCCCATCGGCGCTCCACGGTGGCGAAGGCGCGCGGATAGTCGCAGCGCTCCGCCCGTCCGTCCGTGGGGTCGGGCTCGTCCAGGCCCGCGAGCGGACCGTCCTCCAGCGCGCTCCACGAGAGCTGGAGCCTCGAGCGGGAGAAGGCGGTGCCGTCGTACGGCGAGACGTTGTGCGCAGACACCTCGCCGGGCGGCCCCAGCTGGACCACGTTGAAGCCCTGCTCGGCGAGGAAGCCGGCGAAGTCCGCGGCCGCTGGGCCCCCTGGCGCGCCGCACCCTGCATCGAGCCTCTCGTCCGGTGGCAGCGCGCGCTCGTGCACCGCGCAGGAGAGGTGCTCGATTCCCAACGTCGTCAGAGCTCTCGAGAGCAGGTCGCGCACCGGAGGCAGGCTACACTCCCGGTCAGTCGAATCGATCTCCGTCACCGCGGGTCGGCGTGGAGGCGATACAAGGAACCTCGTGGACTGGCTCTCGACGCACTACATCGAACTCGGCTCGACCCGGGTCTCCTACACGGCCTTGCTCACCGCGGCCGTGGTGGTGGCGGGGGGGTTTCTCCTCGCGGCGCGCGTGTCCTCTCGCATTCGTGGGAACGAGTTGGGGGCCCCGCGCTGGCGCGCCACGCTCGCCAGCATCGTCGCCAACCTGTTCCGGCTCGGGGGGCTCGCCCTGGCGCTGCAGATCACCGGCGTCGACGTCTCGAGCATCCTCGCGGCGAGCGCGGTGGTGGCCGTCGGTGTGGGCATCGCGCTGCAGAAGGTCGCCGAGAACTTCGTCTCCGGCATCATCTTGATGGCGGAGCGGTCGATCCGCGAGGGCGACATCCTCGAGTTCGATGGGCGCATCGCCAAGGTGCGCCACATCGGCATCCGCGCGACCATCGCGCAGACGCTCGACGCAGAAGAGCTGATCGTGCCCAACAGCATGCTCACCCAGTCGATGGTGAAGAACCTCACGTTGCATGAGCCGGTCTACCGACTCAAGGTGACCGTGGGCGTCTCCTACGCCTCGGACATGGAGCACGCCGAGACGGTGCTGCGGGCGACGGCCGAGGCGGTCGCCTGGCGCGAGCTCGATCACAAGCCGGTCATCCTGCTGGCCGAGTTTGCCGACTCCGCGGTCACCTTCGAGGTGAGCGTCTGGACGCGAGACGTCTGGGGGATGCGGCGCGGGCAGTCGGAGCTGCGCAAGGCGATCTGGCGCGCGCTCCGCGACGCGAAGATCACCATCGCGTTCCCGCAGCTGGACGTGCACTTCGATCGCGTCACCGACGCCCCACGCCCTGCGGCGTCGTCGGTCACGCCGCCGCGCTAAGGGCGCTCGACGGGCTTCTTCCGGGAGGAAACGGGTGGCATGCCCCGGACCAACAGCTCCACCAGCGAGGCAGAATGGCTGGGCAGCCCTGCGGCCCGGGTGAACGAGCGGTAGCCGGCGATGGCGCCTGCCACCACGCTCGCCGACTCCAGCAGCACGCGCCCGCGGCGACCGGGGTAGAGGAACTGGCCGAGCCTCAGCAGGTAGTCGCTGAACGCGTCGCGCAGCACGGGGTCGGGGTCGGCGCTCTGCTCGAGCAGCCCCCGCGCCTGGTGAAAGAGGAGCGCGCGGGCCGGCGACGCCCGGAAGAAGCGGTCGTGCGCGTGGACCGCCGCCTCGAGCCGGTCGGCGAGGGCCGGGCCGGCGCCGCTCCGGTTCAGGTACTCGGTCTCGAGCACCTCGTTCGCGTCGACCAGCAGCGAGGCCACCAGCGCCGTCTTCGAGTCGAAGTAGTTGTAGAAGGCGCCTTTCCCCACGTCGGCCCGGCCGGTGACGTCTTCGATGCGCGTGGCGTAGACGCCGTGCTCGCCGATCAACGCGAGCCCTGCATCGAGGAGCGCGCGCCGGGTGGCCCGCTTGCGGCGCTCGCGTCGACCGAGCTCCGGCATCGCGGGAGGGCGGGGGCTCACGACGGGCTCTCCCCGCTCGGCGACAGGTACAGGCAGGCCAGCGGCGGGAGCGACAGGTTCAAGGAGAACCGCCGGCCGTGCGTGCGCACCGGCGACGCGGTGACCGCGCCCATGTTTCCCCAACCCGAGCCGCCGAACTCGACCGAGTCGGTGTTGAGCAGCTCGCGCCACTGGCCCGGGAGATCGACGCCCACCCGGTAGTTGGTGCGCGGCTCGGGCGTGCCGTTGAAGACCACCAGCACCGGCGGTCCCGACCGGCTCTTGCGCAGGAAGCTGAGCACGCTGTGCGCGGCGTCGCCGGCATCGACCCACTCGAAGCCGCCGGGGGCGCAGTCGAGCTCGTGCAGCGCGGGGTGCGCCCGGTACAGCGCGTTCAGCTCGCCTACCAACCGCTGCAGCTTCGCGTGCCCGGAGCCGGCGGCCGTGAGGTGCCAGTCGAGCGCGGCGTCGTGGTTCCACTCGCGCAGCTGGCCGAACTCGCCGCCCATGAAGAGCAGCTTCTTACCTGGCTGCGCCCACAGGTACGCGAACAGAAGGCGCAGGTTGGCCCGCTTCTGCCACTCGTCGCCGGGCATCTTGTTGAGCAGCGAGCCTTTGCCGTGCACCACCTCGTCGTGCGAGAGCGGGAGCACGAAGTTCTCGTTCTGCGCGTAGAGGGCGCGGAAGGTGAGCCGGTCCTGGTGGTACTTCCGGTTGATGGGGTCTTCCTTCAGGTACGAGAGCGTGTCGTGCATGAAGCCCATGTCCCACTTGAGGCCGAAGCCCAGCCCGCCGTCAGTCACCGGGCGGCTCACC
>JBBRUE010000117.1:0-11872 GCA_038248085.1 Myxococcales bacterium
ACGACCTCGACCGCGCGATCAGGGTAGGGGCACACCTGGTAGCAGAGGCGGCACACGCCCTGGCCCGTCCACGGGAGGCACTTCGAGCGCGTCAACACCGGCACGCCCATGCGCACTTCGCGGGCGACGACGTCGACGTCGGCCTTGAGCTCCACCAGCGCGTCGGTGGGGCAGACCTGCGTGCACTTCATGCACAGCACGCACGCGCGATCGGCCATCTCCAGGTACGGCGTCGCGGCGTCGAGCGAGAGCACGCTGGGGAAGCGGATCACCTTGGTCGGGCACACTTCGGCGCAGCGGAAACACCCGATGCAGGCCTGCTCGAAGGCGCCGCGGGGCAGGGCGCCGGGCGGGCGGATCTTCTTGCGGGGCGCCGCACGGGTCGCCCTGGGGACGACGGCCAGCGCGATGGCTGCCGCGAGCGCTCCGACGAGGCCGCGGCGGTTCATGACCGACTCCCTGCGCGCGAGCGAAGCTTCACGGCTTCTCCTTCAGCGGCGAGACGATCTTCCACGACAGCGCCTTGGTGGGGCACGACGCGATGCACTTGCCGCAGCGCTCACACCCGCTGTCGAGCTTGTTGTTCATCGGCGACTGCCCGAGGTTGCAGATCACGTCGCACACCGTGCAGTCGGTGCACTTCGATCGCTCGTTCACCACGCGCAGCGGCGAGGCGGTCCCGATCACCGCGAACATCGCCCCACCCGGACACAACGAACGGCAGAACCCTGCGCGCGAGACGAAGGTGTCGAAGAGGAACGCCGCGAGCACCAGCAACGAGCCAGCGCCGAGCGAGCCGTAGAACACCGCGCGGAAGGCCTCGCGGCCGATCACCGCTGGCGGGTAGACCAGCGGCACCAACTGCACGCCGAGCACGCTCCCGAACAGCAACACGCCGACCAGCACCACCCGCGAAGTGACCCGGGGCAGCTTCACGTCGGCGGTGGGAATGCCCAGTCGGGAGAGCAGCCAACGGGCCGTGTTCGCCGCCGCCAGCACCGGCAGGTACGGGCACGCCCAGCCGCAAAAAAAGCGCCCGAGGAAGGCCACAAGCAACACTCCGGGGAGGACAGTCCACACCAGGTTCCAGCTCGCACCGCGGAAGAGCGCGGTCGCCAGGCTCTCCAACGGGTCCACCAGCTCGAACAGCCCGACCCACACCGACGTCGGCGCCCCGTAGAACGGCGGGGGCGTGGAGGGGAAGAACCGGGCGATCGCGCTCCAGCGGGAATCGACGGCCAGCCCCGCGCCCGAGACCTCCAGTGCGTGCAGGTGCCACAGCGGGAGCCCCACCGTCAGCAACACCGAGAAGCCGAGGAACAGCTTGCGGAGGCGCTGGTAGCCCTGCCCGTGACGCAAGGTGATGTCGAACGGCTGGAGCAGGCGCTTCACTGAACCCGCAGCCTACTGCGAAGCCGGTGCCACCCGACTTTCCAGCGACGAGGAACCTACCGGGGGCCGTGGCCGACGCGAGCGCGGCGCTTGGGCTCGGGCCGGCCGCGCGTGTCGGCGGGCTTCTGGAGCCACTCGATCTCCCGCTGCAGCTCCAGCCAGCTCTCGAAGCGGATCTCGTCGAGCGTGCCGTCTTCCAGCGCCGCCTTCACCGCGCAGCCGGGCTCGGCCTGGTGACGGCAATCAGAGAACTTGCAGCCCTTCCCCAGCAGCTCGATGTCGTCGAAGGTCTTCGCGAGGCCCCCTTCGGCAGCCCACATCTGCACTTCGCGCAGGCCGGGCGTGTCGATGACCGCGCCGCCGCCGGGAAGAATGAGCAGCTCGCGCCGCGTGGTGGTGTGCCGGCCGCGGCCGTCGTCGCGCACTTCGCCGGTCATCACCGTCGTCCCCGCGAGGCGGTTGACCAGGGTCGACTTGCCGACGCCCGACGAGCCGAAGAGCACCACCGTCTTGCCCGAGCCCACCAGCGACTGCAGCGGCTCGACGCCTTCGCCGGTCAGCGCGCTCACCGCGTACACCGCGGCGCCGCGCGTGATGCCCTTCACCTCGGCCAGCAACTCCTCGAGATCGTCCGCGAGGTCGCGCTTGTTGAGCACCACCACCGGCGTCGCCCGGCTCTCCCACGCGAGCGTCATGTAGCGCTCGAGTCGGCGCAGGTTGAAGTCACGGCCCAGGCCCATCACCACCAGCACGGTGTCGAGGTTGGTGGCCAGCACCTGCGGCACCGCGTTCTCGCCCGCCACCTTGCGCACGAAGGCCGAGCGCCGCGTCAGCACCGCCTGCACCAGCGCCTCTCCCGACTCGGGAATGCGCGCCGCGACCCAGTCACCGACCGCGGGGAGATCGCCGACCGACTCCGCCTTGTGGATCAGCCGGCCGCCGGTGCGCGCCCAGTGCTCACCGCGGTGCGAGAGCACCTTGAGCTGCTTGCGGTAGACGAGCGTCACCCGCGCCGGCTCGAGGCCTTTCGCGGCGTATGGCGCCATGGCCTTCTCGAAGTCCGGTCCCCAGCCCTGCTTTGCCTTCCAGTCACTCACGAGAGGCCTGGAGACGGCGCCGTGGCGCTCAAGCTGACGGGTAACCCGTCATGTGGTTCTTCTCGGGATCCCACACGTTGAGCGCGAAGCACGCGGCGATCTCTTTGGGCGCGAGCGTGGTGGTTCCCGGGTGCTGCAGCTCGGGGATGGCCGCCATCGCCTCGCGCAGCCGGTAGAACGGAATGGCCGCGTTGAGGTGGTGCACGTGGTGGAAGCCGATGTTCGCGGTGAACCAGTTCATCACCGGGCCCATCTTCAGGTAGCTCGACGACTCGAGCGCGGCCTTGGCGAAGGTCCAGTCCTGGCGGCTGGCGATGTGCGCGTCGGCGAAGTTGTGCTGCGCGTAGAAGAGGTACGCACCGGCCATCGCCGCCAGCCACATGGGGATGAGCCAGCCGAACACCCAGATGTCGAAGCGACCGATGGACGCCAGCCAGCCCGCCGAGCCGTAGACGAGGGCGAGCGAGACGAGGCAGCTCCAGTGCTTGGCCGGCGCGCGGAGCACCGGCTTGAGCGCCATGCCCAGGGTGAAGACCGTCAGCACCGCCATGAAGATGTTGAGCGGGCTGCGCACGGCGCGGTACCCGAACCTCTGCAGCGGCGTGAGGTCCTTCCACATCGCGACCGTCACCACCGGGTAGCTGCCGATGTGCGAGCCGACGATCTTCGCGGTGTGCGCGTGGTGGTAGTTGTGCGTCTCACGCCACACGCTGGGCGGCACGAGAATCGAGACGCCGAAGAACCAGTAGAGCGCCTCTGCGACCTTCGACTGCCGGAGGATCGCCCCGTGCTGGAAGTCGTGGAACAGGCAGAACACGCGCACGATGGTGAGGCCCGACACCAGCGAGAACGCCAGCCGCAGCGGCCACCACGGCGAGAGCACGGCGCCGGCGGTCAGCGCGGCGAGCAGGCCGAGGCTCGAGAAGGTGCTGAACCAGCCCTTCGACTTGTCTTCGTCGGTGAAGGCGCGGGTCGCGATGAGCAGGTCCTTCTCGGACCGCGGCTCAGGTGTGGTGACGGGGGCTGCTTCGGCGGTGGCGGTCGACATTGCGCGTTGGCTGCTAGCACAACCGCGCGAGGGCCCCCAAGCCCTCGACCTGCCTGAAAGTCATTGGGATTCAGGGCACTTATCGGCCGTTCAACTCACTGCACGTTGTCCCAGAGGTAGCCCTCGACGTCGAGCGCGTGGTCGGCGAGCGACTTGACGAACTCGTCGTCGTTGTCGTCGATCTTCGCGAGGTTCGCGCGCACGCGGCGCCGCACCTGGCCGGTGAGCACCTGGAGGATCTCGAGTTCCTTGGTCACCGACGCCGCGCCCTTCTCGGTCACCGCCGTCGAGACGCGCGCCATCGTGCAGGACAGCACGAAGAGATCGATCATCATGTCCGCGAGCCGGGCTGAGGCGAACTGCTTGCCGATGATGTTCTTGCCGTGCTTGCGCAGCACGCGATCGACCGCGCGCGCGAGGTCGCCGGTGAGCTCCTCGAAGATCGCCTGCTGCTTGACGATCGCCGGGTGCAGCTTGGTGAAGGTCGCCTTCTCGCGCTTGACGTAGGTGGTCGACAGCGAGGCGCGGCGGCGCGCGTAGTCGGAGATCACCCCGAAGCCCTTGATGGGGTTGTCGAAGATGCCCTTGAGCGAGCTGGCGAGCTCTTTGAGCTGGCCTCCGACCTCGTTCATCGCGGTCAGCGAGATGAACAGCCGCAAGATGTCGTTGGTGCCTTCGAAGATGCGGTTGATGCGCGCGTCGCGCAGCCCGCGCTCGTAGGGGAACTCGCGCATGAAGCCGTTGCCGCCGGCGATCTGCAGCGCCTCGTCGATGGTGCGCCACATGGCCTCAGACCCGAAGACCTTGGTGATCGCCGCCTCCACCGCGTACTCCTCGTGCCCGGAGTCGATGAAGTGGTTGACCATGTTCACCGCCGACTCGGTCGCGTAGCAGTCGACCACCATCCGGCCGATCTTCTGCTTGATCAGGCCGAACTCGGCGATCGGCTTGCCGAACTGCACGCGGTCCTTCGCCTGCTTGGTCGACAGCTCGATCATCTTCTTCATCGCGCCGACCGATCCCCCGCCCAGGCCCGTGCGCCCGGAGTTGAGGATCTTCATCGCCACCTTGAAGCCCTTGCCCACCTCGCCCAGCACGTAGTCCTTCGGCACGCGCACGTTCTCGAGGATCACCGTGGTGGTGTTCGACGCGCGCAGGCCCATCTTGTCTTCGTGCGGCCCGGTGCTGACCCCCAGCATGTCGCGGGTGACGATGAAGGCCGTCATGTTGCTGCGCTCGGCCTGGCCGCCGGTCTTGGCGAACACCGTATAGAACTGCGCGATCCCTCCGTTGGTGATCCACAGCTTGTTGCCGTTGAGCACCCACTCGTCGCCGTCCTGGACCGCGGTGGTCTTGATGCTCGCCGCGTCGGAACCGGCGCCGGGCTCGGTCAGGCAGAAGGCGGCGATCATCTCGCCGGTCGCCAGCTTCGGGCAGAACTTCGCCTTCTGCTCGTCGGTGCCGAACAACAGCAGGCCGCGCATGCCGATCGACGAGTGCGCGCCGACGGTGACCGCCACCGAGCCGTCGTAGCGCGCGAGCTCCTGCAGCGTGCGCGAGTAGGCGGTGGTCGACAGCGCCATGCCCCCGTGCGCCTCGGGAATGAGCAGCGAGAAGAGCCCGAACTGCTTCATCTCCTCGAGGAACGACGCGGGCATCTCGCCCTTGGCGTCCCACTCGCGGAAGTCCTTCTCGTGCGGCTTGAGCAGCTGCTCGATCGACCCGCGGATGTTCTTGAACACCTCCTGGTCGGCGTCTTTCATCTTCGGGTACGGGAGGATCTGGTCCTCCTCGATGGAACCGAAGCAGAGCTGCGACATGAAGGACGGGCGGGTGTCGTTGGCCATGGCGGGGGCGAAGGTAATGCAGTGCGACAAGGACCGCACGGGCAACGCTCAGAGGGCCGCGCTCGGGGAATCTCCCCGAGAAGTTGGCGGACTACATCGACCGGAGCACGTCGTGCGCGAAGCCGTCGCCGCGAATGAACGCAGTGCACAGCGTCTCGAGCCGGCCGGTCCCCACCTCGTGGCCGCTGGCCGCCATCGCGTCCTGCCACAACGTCTTCTCGCGCGAGCTGACCTTGCCGTCGACGATGCAGGCGACCGCGAGCAACTGCAGCGAGAGCTTCTGCTCGGCGGCCTCGAGCGACTTCAGGTTCGAGAGGAAGAGCCCCACGTCATCGAGCTCGTTCTTGCCGGTGTCCCCCGCACGGCCGGCGGTGGTCGACAGCAGCCGTACGAGGTTGGGGTGGAGATCCTGGGTGCGAACGATCGCGCTGGCCACCGCTCGCACCGCCGACAACTTCCCCTGGGCTGAGAGCTCGGGTGCGTCGCCGAACACCGCGCCCACCAGCTCTTCGATCGCGCTGGGGCCCATGGCGCGAATGCGCGCTTCCTTGAGCACCTGCCAGGTCACGATGGCGTTCCACATCGCCGTCACCGGCAACGAGACGAAGGGCAGAAAGCGGAGCGCCCCGCGCACCAGCACCCGCCCCAGGACGCGGCGAATGAGCAGCTTCACCACGAAGTTCGTGACCCCGACCTTCGCCTTGTAGGCGAGCGAGACCAGCACCAGCTGCCACTTCTTCACCTCGCGGTGCGGGTTGACACCGACCTTCAAGTCGACCGGGTTGGGCAGCTCCAGCGCCGCGCGGGCCAGCGCGTCGATCAGCGCCTCGTCGCTCGACGCACGGTCCTTGCCGAAGAGCTCGATGCCGGCGACGCGCGCCAGCTCGTGCACCGAGCGCAGGGTGTCCCAGTAGATGAAGGCGATCTCCGCGACCGAGGCCGCGAGGGTCACCACGCCCAGGCAGGTCCAATAGGCGACGGGGTTGGCGCTCCACCGGCTGTCGGCGAAGACCTCCGCGGTCGCGCACGCCCCGCCCGACAACGCCCCGGCCAGCGCGGCCCGCGAGATCGCCCCGAGCTGCACCCGCCGCAGCGCCGCGCGCTCCTGGGGGTTGAGGTAGTGGAGCGCGTCACCCGAGTCGACGGCCTTCACCCGCGACGAGCGGCGCTCGAAGTAACTGCGCCCGACGCGCGCCATGAGTGGCGGCTTCTCGGGCTCGCTCACGGCGTCTTCATCCGCCGGACCTGCGACACGATGATGCCCACCGCCGCGAGGCCGAAGATCGCCGGAGAGACGTTCGAGGCCATCACCCAGTTCGAGTCCTCGGTGATCGGCCTGGCCAGGCCCGCGAGGTACTCCTTCGTCGTGCCCACGTGCTTGTACTGATCGAGGGTGATCAGCAACAGCGAGGCAAACCCGAGCAGCGCCCCGGCGAAGGCGACCCCCGCCAGCCCGGCCTTCTTGAGGTGCAGCAGCGCCGCGACCGCCAGGCCGCCGATCGCACCCCACGCCGTGCACACGAAGAGGAACAGCACG
This sequence comes from Myxococcales bacterium, assembly GCA_038248085.1. Lineage (GTDB taxonomy): Bacteria > Myxococcota > Myxococcia > Myxococcales > Myxococcaceae > Archangium_A. The sequence goes on from JBBRUE010000117.1 coordinate 6,922, forward strand.
TACAGCGGCACCAGCGGCAGCGACGCGGTGTCCATCGCGTAGAAGAACATCCAGTCGGTGCGGAAGAAGAAGTGCCAGCCGACTGAGAGCCCGTACACCAGGCCCCACGCGGCCGAGAGCTGGCCCACGCGCCACACCTCGTCGATGCCCTTCGTGCGCACCAGCTTCATCGAGATCAACGCGAGGATCCCACCGGCGAAGAGCGTGGTGGGCGGGTCGATCAGCACGGTGGCGAGATTCATGCGGCGGACTTCTGCTCTGCCTCGGGCGGGGGCGTCAATCGCCGTGTCGTGGCGATCTGCCGGAAGTAGTCACAGGCGACAGTCCATTGCCGCTCCATGGTTTTGCGATCGACCCGGTAGAGCCCGAAGCGGGGCCCCCACGCCTCGAGCCACTCGAAGTTGTCCATCAGCGACCAGTGCAGGTAGCTGCGCACGTCCACCCCGTCGGCGCGCGCGAGGAGCAGCTCCCGCCAGTGCTCGTACAGGTACTGGGGCCGCCGCAGGCCGGTGCGATCGTCGAGGCCGTTCTCGGTGATCCACACCGGGCGCTCGTACCGCTTCAACTGCCGGAGGATCTGCCCGAAGCCCTCGGGGTACCACTCCCAGCCGATGTCGGTGAGCCCCCGGTCGAGCCGATCGAGGAACTCGAAGTGCACGAAGGGCGCGGTGGTGACGAACTTGAGGTGCGCGCGCGTGTAGTAGTTGAACCCGGTGAACTCGGTCGACTTCGCGGCGCCGTCGATGACCGCCTTGCCCGCGGTGAAGCCCGGCATCTGGATCTTCAACTCGCCGGTGTTCAACGCCTCGAGGAAGGCGTGGTTGTAGTTGCCGTCGGCGAGCCGCGAGAGCGCCTGGTCGAGTGGGTGCCAGCGCCGGGAAGGCGCGAAGAGCAGCATGTTCTGGGCGATGCCCATCTCCACCGGCCCGCACCGCTCGCGGATCGCCTGCCGCGCGATGACGTGGGCCCGCACCAGGTTGGCCATCGCCGCGAAGGCCTTGCGCCCGTCCGCCAGCCCGGGCGGCATCGCGCCCGCGAGGTAACCGCCCAGCAGCAGCACGTTGGGCTCGTTGAGCGTGGTGACGGCGACGTCGAGGCCCTGCAGCAGCTCGGCGCACTTCTTCGCGAAGCGCTCCCACGCCACCAGCGACGACGGCTCGTGCCACGGCGTCTCGACGTGAAACCACTTCGGGTGGGTGAAGTGCAGCAGCGTCACCACCGGGCGGATGCCGGCCTTCACCAGCGCCTCGAGCCGCGCGCGGTAGCCGTTCCACGCCGCGTCGTCCCAACGGCCGCGCTCGGGCTCCACCCGGGCCCACTCGATGCTCAGCCGGTACGCGGTGGCGCCGAGGCGGGTGATCAGCGGCACGTCATCGAAGAAGCGCTCCCAGTGCTCGACGGAGTTCCCGCACCGTGCGTCGGCCTCCTTGCACTTGCCGGCGCGTTCCCAGTCGGACCAGTCGTTCTCGATGCCGCCCTCGACCTGGTACGCGGAGGTGGCCACGCCGAAGGTGAAGTCCGGGGGGAACAGCAGCGGCTCGTTCACTTCGTCGACTCCGCGCGCTTCTTGATCGCCTTGGTGGCCGCCAGCACCGCGCTGACGTTCACGCCGACGGTGATGGTCTGGTTCTCGTCTTCGAGCGACTGCGCGAGGCCGCTGAAGTTCTTGAGCGCCGCTTCGACCTTCCAGTGCCAACGCGAGGCCTTGAGATCGCCCTTCACCCAATTGCCCGCCATCGTGCGGCTCGGCTCGTCGATGGTGTAGCGGACCACGTAGTCGGTGTCGGGCCCGGGCACCTCGATCACCAGGTGCACGTCGAAGTCGTTGCCCGACTGCTTCATCTCGCTCTCGAGGATCTTGGGGACGAAGTCCTTGATCACCACCACGCCCGAGGCCTGGGCGAACTTGCCGCCCGCGCCCTCCTCGATGAGCACCATCGGGCCCCGCTCGAGCATCGGCGTGAGGTCGAGCTGCGAGAGGACCACCAGGGCGAGCGCGTGGATCATGCGCCGCTACCTCTTTCCGTCCATCACGCGGAGCACGCGCATCGCCGCGCACGCCGCGCCATAGCCGTTGTCGATGTTGAGCGTCACCACGCCCGGCGCACAGCTGGCGAGGATCGAGTGGAGCGCGGTGTGCCCGCCCTCGGCGACCCCGTAGCCGTTCGAGGAAGGCACGCCGATGATCACCCCGCCGAACAGGCCGCCCACCACGGTGGGGAGCGCCGCGTCCATCCCCGCGACGACGATGGCCACGGCGTGCTCGCGGATCGCCTCGACCCGATCGAGCAACCGCCACAGGCCGGCCACTCCCACGTCGACGAAGAGCGAGCTGGGCACGCCCGACCAGCGCAGCGTGCGCTGCACCTCGCGAGTGACGTGCGCGTCGGAAGTGCCGGCCGCCAGCACCACGATGCGCGGCGGGCCCACCTCGGCCTTCGGGGTTCCGAAGTACGCAGTGCGGGACAGCGGCTCGTACTCGAGCGCGTCGCGATCGGTGCGGGACAGCCCCTCGAGCTGCGAGACCGCCAGCCGGGTGAGGAGGAACCGGGCGTGCTTCTCGCGCGCCTTCGCGAGGATCTCGGTGAGGTGCTCGACCGTCTTGCCCTGGCAGAGAATCGCCTCGTCGAAGCCCATGCGCTCGGCGCGCTGGAAATCGAGCGTCACTTCAGACGGCTGGCTCATGGGGAGCGAATAGTGGCTCCGCGCCCGGGGGGCAACGTCACCGTCGTCACTGCGCGACGATCAGCGCCTGGCCCTTCTGCAGGGCGTCCGAGGTCAACGAGTTCCACTTCTTGAGCTGGTCCATCGAGCAGCCGTACTTCTGGGCGATCCTCGAGAGGGTGTCCCCGGAGCCGACGGTGTGCTTGGTCCCGGCGGCCATCTTCGATGCTCCAGAAGAGGTTGGGGCGGGCGCGCCCGTTGCCGAGAGATCCGCCGCGGGCCCGGGCCAGACGGTGAGCGCCGCGCCGACCTTCAACCCCCTCGGGGACCCGAGCGAGGGGTTCCATTCCTTGAGCTCCTCGACGTGGATGTCGAAGCGGCGCGCGATGCTCCACAACGAGTCGCCCCGCCCGATGCCGTAGGTGACCTTCTTCTTTCCGTCGACCGTGGCGACCGAGAGCGATCCGGCCAGCGCGATCTTCCCGGCGGGTCCCGCGGACGGTGTCGGCTGACTGCCTGCGGGCACCTCTTCTTCAGGGCGCATCGCGCTGATGCCCGAGCGTCGCGCGCGCACCACCTGGCGCTCGAGCGCCGAGTCGGCCTTGCCAGCCTTCAGCGCCTGGGCGCTCGGTACCGGTACCACGAGATCGCTGCCCAGCTTGAGGGCCTTGGCGCTCTTGAGGTGATTCATGCGGAGGATCGCCTCCTGCGCCGAGTGGTACTGCTGCGCGATCTTCGAGAGCGTGTCGCCCTTCTGGATGCGGTGAATCTGGAAGTGCAGCCGCTCCGAGGGCGCGTACTTCGCGAAGTTCGTCGCGAAGAGCTCCTTGCGGCCCTTCGGCAGACGCAGCGTGTACGGGTCCGCCTCGCTCGCGGGCGGGGTGCACCAGCGCTTGAGCTCGGGGTTGAAGTCCTGGATCTCGTCGAGCGGCGCGCCGGAGGCCTGGGCGATCACCTCGAGATCCACCGAGTCGGTCAGCTTCACTTCGTCGAACTCGAACGGCGCCTCGGGATCGAACTCGTCGGCAGTGAACCCGAAGGCCTCGGGGTACTTCGCGACCAGCGCGCAGGCGATGAGCTTGGGCACGTAGTGCTTGGTCTCCTTGGCGAACCCCTTCTTCTCCGAGAGCTCCCAGAAGGACGTGGTGCCGTAGGTGTCGACCATGCGTCGCACGCGGCCGCCGCCGGTGTTGTAGCCGGCCCACGCGAGGTACCAGTGCCCGAGGTTGCCGTAGAGCTGGCTGAGGTAGCTCGCGGCTGCGTACGTCGACTTCACCGGGTCGCGGCGCTCGTCGACCCAGAAGTCGTCGCGCAGCTTGAACATCTTCGCGGTGCCGGCGATGAACTGCCACGGCCCCACGGCGCGCGCCCACGACTTGGCCTGGGTGTTGAAACCACTCTCGATCATCGAGAGGTACACGGTGTCGCGGGGCAGCCCCTTGCTCTCGAGGATCGGCTGCATCAGCGGGATGTAGCGGTGGCTGCGCGACATCCACCGGCGGAACCACTTGCGCCCGCCACCCTGGAAGAAGTGGATGTACTGCGCGACCAGCGGCTGCATCTCGACGGGGATGTCGTAGCGGTCCTTCACCTTGTTGACGTCGAAGCTCTCGACGTCGACCACCGGGTCGAGGACGAACGGCAGCTCTTCACCGGAGAGTTCGGCGGCGTCGAGGGCGTTCTCGAGGCGATCGCGGGTGAGGGTTGCGTAGCCGAGCTGTCCCAGGGTCGCGCGGATCGTCGCCCCCGATCGGGCGCGGGGGTCGATCGCTACTTCTTCGAGCGCGCGCATGGCCTCCAGCTCGCCGTCGGTGTCGGCGTCGTCGTCCTCCCGCGGTGCGGGGGCCGCGCGGGGCGGCTCGACGACCGCGATGACGCCCGCGTCGACCTCGGGTTCGGGCTCCGGGCGCTCACCGGCATCGGCGATCGTCGCCTGCGCGAGGAGCACCATCCCCGGCGGGGGCGGAGGCATCGGCACGTCGACACCGGCCAGGCAGAGGAGAACGGCGGGGAGGAGCATCAGGGCGCTTCGAAGTTAGGGGTCGGAATCTGCGGGGTCAAACAACCGACCGGGCAGGTGCCTTCCCTCATTCGGCGATGCCGATCGAGAGAATCCAGTTTTCAACCGTCGCGCGCTGCGCCAGATGCTCTCGAACTCGTGTCCGGCCCCTTCAAGATCGTCGCGCTCTGGTGCTGGTACCGCGGGGCACGGTTTCACGGCTACCAGCAGCAGCAGGGCGTGCCGACGGTGCAGGGCGAATTGCTGCGCGCCTTCGAGCAGGCGGGC
>JBBRUE010000118.1:0-11789 GCA_038248085.1 Myxococcales bacterium
CCTCAAGGACGTCATCTCGTGGGTCGAGGCCGAGGCCACCGACGGCGGCTTCGTGGGAAAGGCCGACTCCTCGCTGCTGGGGCTCGCCGGTCACTCCATGGGCGGGAAGATCTCGCTGCTGGTCGCCAGCAGCGACGCCCGGCCGCGCGCGGTGTTCGGCATCGACCCCGTCGACTCTGCCGGCGGCCCGTTCACCATGCCCAGCGCCGACAACCCGTCGGTGACCCCGGAGCTGATCGGCTCCGTCCTCGTTCCCATCGCGCTGGTGGGCGAGACGACCAACGCCACCTGCTCGGGGGGCGGCTGCCAGGCCTGTGCGCCGGCCGCCGAGAACTTCGCCCAGTACGCGACGCACGCCACCGCGCCCACGGTCTCCCTCGAGGTCGTCCGCGCCAACCACATGTCCTTCATCGACAACCCGGCGTGCGGCTTCACCTGCTCGTCTTGCAGCGCGGGCACCGATGACCCGGTGGAGACCCGCCGCTTCACCCGTCGCTCGATGACCGCCTTCTTCGACCTCGAGCTGCGCGGCGATCTCGGCGCACGCGCGTGGCTGGCCGGTGCGCTGATTCAGCCCGAGCTCGCCGATGGCGGCGTGAAGCTCACCATCAGAAACGGCTTCTGACGTTCACGGCCCGTCGAGCGAAGCGCAGTGGGGCGCCGCGAAGGCCCCGCTCAACGTTCCGCCGTCGAAGGCCGCCTCGAGCGTGAACGAGACCAGCGTGCCGGGGATCATCGTGTGCGCCGTCGCCCGCGCAGAGACCGAGCGGACGATCGGCGCATTGGTGAGCGCGCCGGTGAAGTCGAGCAGCGACACGCGCAACCCATCGGCCTCGGTCTGCACGCCGCCGTCGAGCAGCGGCTGGAGCCCGGCGATGATCAGCGTGCGATCCGGCGTCGGCGAGGTCTGGGTGGGGCAGGCGAGATCGCCTCCGAAGTGGGCCTCGACGTAGAGGCCGCCGGTCGGCTCGAGGCCGTGCTGCGCCCGGGTGAAGGTGCCCGTGCGGGCGCCCAGGGTCATCACGAGGTTCGTCGCCGGACCGCTGCCGGCATCGGGTGGGCCCGCGTCAGGGAGCCCTGCCTCAACCAGCCCAGCATCCGGGAGCCCCGCATCGGCCACCACCCCGGCGTCCACCGGCGGGGTGCTTTCGGGCGGTTGGCAGGAGAAAAAGACCAGGCTCGAGGAGAGGACGAAAGTCTTGGAGTGTGGCACCGACCCCACCCTACCGGCGATACCGGGGCTCGGGCGAACGGCGGGGAGCGTCGAAGGGGCCCAGAACTGGTACAGGGTTCAGACATGGAACTCACCCCCGCCCTCCGGTCCCTGCTGCTCTCGAACCACCAGCCGCTCGGCCTCATGCTCGGAACCCCCCGGGCGCAGCTCAACCGGCCGACCTGGTTTCGCCCCAGCACCTCGGACCAGTGGAGCTTCGCCACCGGCATCTCCGAGGGCGCCGAGGTGGTCTGGACCCTCGACGGCCGCGGCCTGCTGCTGGAAGCGCGCGCGGTGTTCTCGCCTTCGGGCGCGGCCGGGGTCGCGTTCTTCGACTCGCTCCTGCAGTTCTTCGTCAACGAGTTCGGCAAGGCGAAGCTGATGAAGCGCAACGAGGAGCGCATGTGGGCCCTCAAGTCGACCATCCCCAGCACGCTGTCGGTCAGCCGCCGGCAGGGCGGGAGCGCGGGCGTGGTGATCGTCGTGCAGCTCGCGCTGGCGAAGGGCCAGAAACTCCCCATCCCCGCAGCCAAGCGCGTCGACGACTGAACGACGCCAGACGCGCTGTGGTAGGGGACGCCGCGAGCCGTAACCCAAATGACCCTCCTCCGCGCCTTCGACGTCTCTCTCAGTTTTGGCAGTCGCACCCTCTTCTCCAACGTGGAGCTGGTCATCGAGGCCGGCGAGCGCGTCGGCCTGGTCGGGGTCAACGGCAGCGGCAAGTCCACCCTGATGAAGGTGCTGGCCGGGCAGATGAAGCCCGACACCGGGCAGCTCCAGTTGCAGCGTGGGGCGCGCGTCACCTTCCTCCCGCAGGAGCCCGAGTTCCCCGAGGGCGCCACCGTCAAGAGTGAGCTCGAGGTGGCCCAGAAGCCGCTGCGCGACGCGCTCGCCGAGCACGAGGCCCTCGCGGCCACCATGACCGGCACCGACGAAGAGATGAAGCGGCTGACCCAGCTCGCGGAGACCGTGGAGCACCTCGGCGGCTGGGACACCGGGCACGAGGCGAAGAAGCTCCTCGACCGCCTGGGCGTCACCGAGTGGGACCACCCCGTCGCGCAGCTCTCGGGCGGCCAGCGCAAGCGCGTGGCGATCGCCAAGGCCCTGCTGGCGCACCCCGACCTGCTGATGCTCGACGAGCCCACCAACCACCTCGACGCCGAGACGGTGGAGTGGCTCGAAGAAGAGCTCGACGATCGCGACGGCGCGCTGTTGCTCGTCACCCACGACCGCTACTTCCTCGACGGCCTGGTCGACCGCATGGTCGAGGTCGAGCCGCCGATCTCCGAGCAGCAACCCGGCGGCCTCGTCTCGTACCCCGGCAACTACCAGTCGTGGCTCGAGCAGAAGCTCGCGCTGCAGCAGACCCAGCAGTCGCAGGCCCACAAGCGCGACCGGTGGATCGTTCAGGAGATCGCCTGGATGCGCCGCGGCCCCCAGGCCCGCCGCACCAAGACCAAGCACCGCATGGAGCGCGCCGCCAAGCTGCTCAACGACCGTGGCTTCGTCCGCCCCAAGGTCGCCGACCTGCAGATCGCCAAGGCCCCGCGGCTCTCGCAGATCGTCATCGAGGCCCGGAAGGTCTCGAAGTCGTACGAGGGCAAGGAGATCTTCAAGGACGTCAGCTTCATCCTCCAGCCCGGTGAGCGGGTCTGCCTGATGGGCAAGAACGGCGCGGGCAAGACCACGCTGATCAAGACGCTGCTGGGAGAGATCGAGCCCGACACCGGCACGGTGATCACCGGCGCCCGCACCCGGGTGGCGTGGTTCGATCAGCACCGCGAGTCGCTCGACCCCTCGCTCACCGTCTACGAGAGCGCGCTGGGCCCCGACGGCGCCGACTGGATCCAGCTCGGCGACAGCAAGGTGCGCCTCGCGGAGTACCTCGACGATCTCCTCTTCCCCGTGCCGATGCAGCGTCAGAAGGTGTCGGCGCTGTCGGGCGGCGAGCGCAACCGCCTGCTGCTGGCGAAGCTGTTCCTCGAGGGCGCCAACGTGCTGGTGCTCGACGAGCCCACCAACGACCTCGACCTGGTGACCCTCACCGTGCTCGAGCGGTTGCTGGTGCAGTTCACCGGCTCGGTGCTCCTGGTGACCCACGACCGCGCGTTCCTCGACAAGGTGGCGACCAGCCTCCTGGTGTTCGAGGGCGAGGGCGTGGTCACCCGCTACGAAGGCAACTACGACACGTGGCGCCGGCTCACCACGCAGAACCAGAAGGCCGCCAACGCCGCCGCCAAGGCGAAGCCCGCCGCCGCGCCCTCGAAGAAGGAAGACGCGCCGAAGCAGGCCGCCGCGCCCAAGGCCCTGGTGAAGCTCTCGTACAAGGACCAGCGCGAGCTCGACGGCATGGAAGCGGCGATCGAGTTGGCGGAGTCGAAGAAGGCCGCCATCGAGATGAAGCTGCACTCGCCGTCGGTGTACGCAAACTCGGCCGAGAGCGCGAAGGTGTCCTTCGAGCTCGACTCGTCGATCGCCGAGATCACCCGGCTCTACGCCCGCTGGGAAGAGCTGCAGAAGCTGGTCGGCTCGTAGCTCGAGGGTGCCGCAACCAGGGTCAGGGCGAGATGGTGCCGCTCTGGAAGTTCGCGAGGTAGAGCACGCCGTTGAGCGTCATCTTGAGGTCCACCCGCGTCTCGCCCGCGCTGAGCGCCGTCAGCATCGTGGTGCGGCCGGTGGTGGTCGACAGGTCCACGTGGGGGTCGCCCATCCACTCGAAGTTCGCGCCTTGCAGGTTCGGTGGGTTGGTGACCGCGGTGAGGGTGACCACGTCGCCCACGGTGAGCATGGTCAGCGGGCGTGAGGGCTGGATGCCCACCGTGACGGGGCCCGCGTCGCGGCTGTCCGTTTCGAGGGCGAACGCCGTCACCAGCGAAGGTGTACCGGCCGCGGCGCCCTCGGCCATCACCACGTCGGGCGCCACGACCTCGTCGGGCCCGGCGACGAGCACGTTGTAGAGCGCCGCGGGCAGCCGATCGTTCGCGTCGAAGCGCACGTCGTAGTGGTCGGGCAAGAGGCCGATGAACCGCCACCCGCCGGCGCTGTCGGTGCTCAGGCTCAACGCGCCCGCGCGCACGGTGACGCCCGCGAGCGGCGCGCCTTCGACGCCCACCACGCGGCCGCGCAGCAGGCCCGACGTCGCGGCGGTGCTCGGGGTGAGGACGACGCGGGCCAGCCGCAGCTCCTCGCCGCCCCGCAGGTTCACCGGCGCCGAGAGCCACGCCTCGTAGCCGGCCCGCACGGCGGCCACCTGCACCGGTCCTTCGACCAGGCCCTCGAGGACGAAGTCGCCCGAGCCCAGGGTCAGCGCGCCGAACGGCAGCCCCGGGACGAAGACCGGGGTCGCCTCGTGGCCCCCGTCGACGTCGAAGCCCACGTCGCCCCGCAGCACCCGGCCCGACACCACCCCCGGCTGGCTGAGCGAGACCTCGCCCAGGGAAACGGTGCGCCCGCGGTCAGCGCCGAGCTCCGCGAGCGAGAAGGTGCGCTGCCGCTCGGCGACCCCGTCGCGGTCCGCGTCGAAGCGGATGAGGAGCGTACCCTCGCTGCGCGTCACGCCCTCGAGCCCGAAGCGCCCGTCGTCGTTGGCCATCGCCGCGAGGTTGGTGCCGAGGAGGAAGACGCTCGCGCCGTTCGCCGCCTGGGGCGTCAGGCGGCCCGGCCGCTGCCACACCACCCGCCCGGTGACCGCGCCTGGCGCGCCGACGCCCGGGGGCGAGGGGAGCGGGAGGTCGAAACAACCGGACGACAGCAGGAGCAGGGCAACCGCTGGGCGAAGTCTCACCGGTCGAGTGTAGCTGCGCGTCGGCCCTGGCCAGGCTCCTTCGTGTAGCCCATCACCCGGTACACCAGCCGGCCGAACCACTCACGCAGCGCCTTGGTGCTCTCGGCGAGGTACTCGGCGCGCGGGGCGAGGTGCGGATCCCGCGAGGGGTCGCGCATGCGGTAGTCCACCGGCAACACGTCGGCCTCCAGGCCCACCGCGCGAAAGCAGCCCGCGGCCCGCGGCATGTGGAACGCGCTCGTCACCAGCAACACCTCGTGCGCGCCGAGCTTCTCGAGCAGCCCCCGGCTCAGCGTCGCGTTCTCCCGCGTGTTGTTGGCCTCGTTCTCCACCACCACCTGCGATGCGGGCACGCCAAGCGCTGCGAGCTCCGCCGCGAGGTACTCGGCCTCGGTGCGCAGCCCGCCGCCCAGCTTTCCCCCGCTGACGATCGCGACCTTCGCGCGGCCGCTGATCAGCAGCTCCCGCACCGCCAGCAACCGCTCGATGTTGTCATTCCACGCCGGCTCGTCGCGCAGGCTGCCGAAGGGCGACACCACGCCGCCCAGCAGCACCACCGCGTCGTAGGTGACGCCGGGTCGCACCGTCGAGCGCACGCCGTCCTCGAGCGAGCTCCACAGCCGGTTGGAGATGGCCGGCAGGGCAAACCCGAAGAGCGTCCCCAGGCCGAACGCGACGAGGCCCAGCGAGAGGCGGCGTCGCCGGCCCCGCGCCAGCAGCCCCACCCCCACCGCGGTGGACAGAAGACTCCACCAGAACGGGTCGATCGCCACGTCGAGCAGCTTCGAGAGCAGGAAGAACATCGCGCGCGCTCGCTACCACGGCGCTCCCGCGAGTAGGCGGCATGCCCACATTCGATTCAATGCCCCCGCGTTGCTGCGGTACGCTGCGCGTCGAAGTGCTCCCTCGACGTCGGGCCCCAGCGGGAGCACGGGGTGGAAACCGAAATGCACCGTCTTCGCCTGTTGACCCTTGCCTCCGTCGGCCTGCTGGTGTCGTGCACGCCGCCCGACCGCGCGCTGAAGGTGACCGTCACCGTCCGCCCGGCCGGCACCACCAAGGTGCGCGCCGATTGCCTCAAGCTGACGGTGCTCGACGGCACCAACGAGCTCAAGTCGCTCGTCATCAAGCGACCGGCTGACGACACGGCCGTCTTCGCCGTGCGCCGCGGCAGCGATCTCCCCCAGTCGGTGAACCTCCAGGCCGCCGGCTACCTCGGGAAGTGTGACGACGAGTCGACGTTGCAGCTCAACGCGCGCGGTGAGGTCGTGGCCGGCGTGTTCCCCGAATCGGGCGTGACGCCGCTCGACATGTTCCTCGACCCGGCCAACGCGTCGCTCGACGCGGATCGCGATGGCTACGTGGGGGCGGCGAAGGGCGGCCCGGACTGCCGAGACGACGACGCCACCATCTTTCCCGGGGCGGGGCAGGTGTGCGCGAGCACCAACGACACCGATTGCGACGGGCAGGGCGGCTGCGACGACTCGGAGTGCGGCACCGCCGCGGTGTGCCTCGACCCGCCGGACCGCGTGGTGGTCACCAGCCCCTTTACCTCGATGCTCCGCTACGAGTGCCGCGGTCCGATTCGCATCGAGCTCTCCAACGCGATGGCGGTGCGCACCGCGGTCCGCAACACGCCGGTCGCGTTGAGCTCCTCGCTCGCCGGGGTGACGGTGCACAACACGGCGAACTGCAACGACACGCCGGTGGCCTCGCTGCCCATCGCCTACGGCGCGTCATTCCTCGAGGTGTTCCTCAAGGCCGACGACCAGGCGTTCGGCATCACCACCTTCACCGCCACCGCCAGCCAGGTGGCGATGGCCGGCTCGGCGCGCGTCGACGTGCACCCCCAGCCGGTCGACCACATCGAGTTCACCTCGATGCCGCGCACCGTCAACGCGGGCACCTGCGGCGCCGACCCGGTCACCCTCGAGTTCCGCGACGCGATGAACCGCCGCACCGACGTCGACTCGGCCACCACGGTGCAGATGTCGTCGACGCCCGGCGACCTGATGAACGCCAACATCTTCTTCACCGACGCGGCGTGCAGCGCGGGGAGCCCGGGCGACATGCCGATGCTCCAGGCGGGGCAGGGCGCGCTGACGTTGTACGTGCGGGCCCGGCGGGCGGGAGCGTTCACCCTGCGCGCGGCGCCCAGCACCGGCACGGCGCAGACCCAGATGCTCACCGTCAATTCGGGCCCCGCCACGCAGTTGGCCTTCACCAACTCGCCGCTGGCGCTGCGCACCACCGACGACTGCTCGGCGTCGACGCTCCAGGTGCAGCTCCAGGACCAGTTTCAGAACACCACGACGCTGGCGGTCGATCTGCCGGTGCGCCCGTCGGTCACTGGCCTCTCCAACGTCACCTTCTTCGCCGGCACCGACAGCACCTGCGGGAACGCGCTCACCGACTTCACCCTCCCCATGGGAAGCAGCGCGCTCGCGCTGCGGGTCAAGGCGATGTCCCCCAGCGCGCTGCCCGGCACGGTGCGGGTCGGCCCGACGAACGGCTCGGCCATCACCGAGGCCAGCCAGGACCTCTTCATCGCCGCGGGCCCGGCGAGCCGCTTCACGTGGGACGGGATCGCCCAGTCGCCGCTGGCCGGCGTGTGCAGCGCCAACCCGCTGGTGGTCCGCCTGACCGACAGCACCCAGGTCACCTCGTCGAGCAACACCCCGACGACCTTTACCCTCTCGACGCTCCCGGCGGCCGACGCCAGCTTCCACTTCTTCAGCGGGGCGGGCTGCGTCACTGACCTCAACAACACCGTCACCATCCCCGCAGGCCAGACGAGCGCGGCAGTCTACTTCCGCGGCACCAGGGCGGTGACGACCTTCGAGGCGCGCGCCGCCGGGCCCTTCACCGGCCCTGACCGGGCGGCCACCGGCAACTCCGTGCAGCCCGCGGGCCCCGCGAAGCTCGTCTTCATCGCGCCCCTCACGCAGACCGCGCAGGCCGGCACCTGCACCGCCACCCCCTACGTGGCGGAGGTGCGGGACAGCTACGACAACGTCACCAGCTTCTCGACGGCCCAGGGTGCGCAGACCGTCAGCGTCGCGTCGTCGCCCGGCGGGGTGACCGTCGGCCAGGGCGGCACCTGCGACACCGCCAGCAGCGTGCAGATTCAGCCGGGCGCGACCACCATCGGCTTCAATGCGCGCCACACCGTCACCGCGACCTACGCCCTGACCGCGACCGTCAACGGCTTCAGCACCGTGCCCGCGGTGTCGCTCACCGTGACCCCCGGCGCCTCGACGTTGCAGGTCGACAACCCGCTGGGCGGCACCGCTCCCCTCGCCGCCGGCGCCTGCCAGGTCGTCACGCTCACCCGCCGTGACGCGTTCGGCAACCTCGCGCCGACCACCGGGTTGAACCCGCTGACGCTCACCTTCCCGGCGACCACCTCGTGGCTCACCTACGCGACCAACAACTGCACCGGCACCGCGGGGGGCGCGCTCTCGATGAACAGCACCTCCACCATCACCTTCTCGGTCAGTCCGCGCACCGCGGGCACTCACCGGATGACGGCCTCCATCGGGAGCGGCGCCAGCCTGCAGACGGCCCTGGTGGACTTCCAGGTCAGCCCCGCCGCGCCCAGCCTCGTCTTCGAGACGCCCGCCACCGGCGCCGCGACCCAGACGGCCGGCGGGTGCACCCAGGTCACCGTCGCGCGCAAAGACGTCTACGGCAACGACGTGCCGCTCGGCGGCGCGGGCAGCAGCCTCACCTTCACCCTCCCGGCTGGCACCACCGCGCACTCAGGGTCGCCGTGCACGGTGGGCGGCAACGAGGTCAGCTCCATCGCCTTGCTGGCGACCGACGCGCGGGCGACGTTCTACGTGCGGGCCACGGTGAGCCTCCCTGCGGGAGGCCCCGGGCTGCAGACCGTCGGCGCGGTGCTCGCCTCGCAGACAGCCAACCTCGCGCTCACCGTCAACCCCGCCGGGGCGACCCTGAGCATCATCGCCCCGGCCAGCGGTGCGGCCTCGGTGGTGGCCAACACGTGCGTCCCCGTCACCATCGAGCGGCGCGACGTCTTCAACAACCTCGTGCCGGTGCCGTCGGCGATCAACGCCACCCTGGTGCCGACCGGGACCATCGAGGCTTTCAGCGCGACGACCTGCACCGGCGCCGCCACCACCACCATCCCGGTGATGGTGGGAGCCTCGAGCCGGCAGTTCAGCGTGCGTTCGATTCGCACGGGCACCCAGAGCTTCGCCATCACGCTCGACGGGCAGACGGTGAACGTCACCCTGACGGTGAGCCCCGCCGCGCCCACCCTCGTCTTCGAGACGCCCGCCAGTGGCGCCGCGACCCAGACGGCCGGCGGGTGCACCCAGGTCACCGTCGCGCGCAAGGACCCCTACGGCAACGACGTGCCGCTCGGCGGCTCGGGCGGCACGCTCACCTTCGTGCTGCCGGCGGGCACCACCGCGCACTCGGGGTCGCCGTGCACGGTGGGGGGCAACGAGGTGAGCTCCATCGCCTTGCTGGCGAGCGACGCGCGGGTGACGTTCTACGTGCGGGCCACGGTGAGCCTGCTCGCGGGAGGCCCCGGGCTGCAGACCGTCGGCGCGGTGCTGGCCACGCAGACGGCCAACCTCGCGCTCACCGTCAACCCGGGCGCGCCGCTGCTGGGCCTCTCGATTCCAGCGACGGGAGCGGCGACGGTGACGGCCAACCAGTGCTTCGCCGTGACGGCGGAGCGACGCGATTCCTTCGGGAACCTGGTGCCGGTGGTGGCCGCGGGGGCGGCCATCACCCTCTCGGGCACCATCGAGCGCTTCAACTCGATCGACTGCACCGGCGCGACGACGATTCCCGTGGCGGTGGGCGCCTCGACGAAGCAGTTCAGCGTGCGGGTGCAGCTCGCCGGCACGCAGCTCTTCAACGTCGGCCTCGACGGGCAGACGGTGCCGCTCACCCTGACGGTCACCCCCGGGCCGGTGACGCAGTTCATCGTCGAGGGGCTGCCCACCACGCTCCAGGCCGGCAGCTGCACCCCGGCGCTCGCGCTGCGCCGAAGGGACCAGTGGAACAACGACGTCTCGAGCGGCGCGCTGACGGCCTCGGTGGCCTCGACCCGGTTCACCTTCACCGCCGTCGCCGGCTGTGCCGGTGCGGTCACGCCGCTGCCGGTCTCCTTCCTCGATGGCTCGGCCGTCTCGGCGGCGTTCTACGCCACCGCCACCGTGGCGGGCGTGGCGACCCTCACCGCGACGCAGGGCGCCGCGACCGGCTCCGGGAACCTCACCGTCAACCCCGCGGGGCCCTCGAAGGTGGCCTTCGTGCACGTGGTGCCGCTCACCGTCACCGCCGGCGTCTGTTCGGGGGTGCTCCAGGTCGAGCTACAGGACCCGTACAGCAACCGCGTCACGCCGTCGGGTAACACCGACGTCAACGTGAGCGCCTCGGCCGGGGGCGTCACCTTCACGCAGGGCATGGTCTGCGGCGCCAGCACCACCATCGTTCAGCTCACCACCGCGAACCCCACGCGGCCCTTCGTCTTCCTGCCGATGACGCCGCCGGGCACGGTCACCATCACCGGCAGCTTCGGCGCGCTCACGCCCGTCAACCAGGACTGGACGGTGAACCTCGGCCCGGCCGCGACGCTGGGATGGCAGACCGACCCGACCGCGACCATCCCCCGGTTCATTTGCACTGCTGCGGGCCAGTTGCAGACCCGGGACCTGGCGGGCAACCCGGCGAACGTCGGAGGCAATGTCACCGTGACCCCGACCTGGCCGGCGAGCGCGGGCTTCACTTTCTATTCCGACCTGGCGTGCGGCACGGTGGTGCCGAACTATTCCGTGACCACCGGGGCCAACCTCACGCCCGCGATGTACGTGGTGGCGACCGGCGCGGCGACGGGCTCGTTGGCGGCCACGTCGAGCGTCGGCACCGCGCCGAACCGGCCCTTCACCATCACCGGCCTGCAGGGCTCGCTGGCGGTGACGCCTGCCGCTCCCGACGTCGAGGCAGGGGCCTGTGTGGGGATGACCATCACCCGCCGCAATGACGTCCCGACGCCCATCAGCGTCGGCACCACGGTGGTGAACGTCGCGCTGCCGGTGAGCACGACCTCGGTGACGCTCCACGCGCTGGCGAATTGTTCGGACGTCGGCACCGCGTCGGCGCAGGTCACCATCGGCCCCGGTCAGAGCACCGCGCAGGTGTACGTGCGCGGCCGCTCCGCCGACACCACCAGCACGGTGAACGTCACCTTGACCGCGAGCGACGCCGGCGGTGGTTCCGTCGATGGCACCTCCGTTCTCAAGGTGTACCCCCTCGTGCGGCGGGCGCGCTGTGACGTGCAGGCCGGTGAGACGACGCGCCGGTGCACGGTGACCCCCGCCATTCCCGGAGACGTCATCAGCCGCTCGTTCCTGGTCTTCACCTCGACCGGGAGCCCCCGCACCACCACCCCCGACCAGTGCGCGCCCGCGGACCAGAACGTGGAGTGCCACCTCGAGAACAGCACCGGCGTCGAGGTGGTGTGCAAGCGCGTCGGCACCGGCGCCCAGATCGACGTCTCGTACCAGCTCGTCTCCTGGGGCCGGGACTTCACGCAAGGTGGCGTCACCGTGCAGCACCTGCCCCCCATCACCACGGGGGCGAGCCCCACCGCCACCACCATCACCGCGGTGGACCTCGCACAGTCGTTCCTGCTCGCGTCGACGGTCTTCGCGGGCAACGACAACTACGCCGACGCCTTCCCGGTGGTGCGCTTCGCCTCGACCACCAGCGTGGAGGTCTTGACCAACACCGCGACGGCGCGGCAGGTCAGCG
>JBBRUE010000119.1:0-11779 GCA_038248085.1 Myxococcales bacterium
CCCGCCCCGGGCCCGCCCGCCGGGACCCCCGCCCCGCCCGCGGAAGAGCACCAGGGGACGGTGCTGCACCGTGAGCGCGAGGGGTGCGCCGGTCAACGCGGTGCTCGCGCAGGCGATGAACCACGCGTCGGGTTGCACCTGGCCTTGGGGAGGGACCGCGCTCACGCCCGCAATGTAGACGACCGGCGCGCCTCGGCGTTCGGTGTATGAAGCGGGGGCGTGAAGCTCCTGTGTCCAGAGTGCGAGCGGTTGATCACCCTCGAGCAGTTGCGCCTCGAGGGCAGCACGGTCGTCATCACCTGCCAGAAGTGCGGCGCCGAGCAGCGCGTGGAGAGCGCCACCGCTGCGTCCGAGGTCGCCGCCCCCCGCGTGGCCAGCGCAGCGCCGCGGGTCTCGCTCGCGTCGACCGGGGGCGCGAGCAACGTCGTGATGCTGCGCACCTCGAGCGTGGAGGCCGTGCAGAAGGCGGCCGTCGCGGCCGAAGAGGACCCCTTCGCCATTCCCGAGGGCGTGTGTCCGAAGTGCATCGCGCGCCGGGCGAAAGCCGAGGCGTGCCCCCACTGCGGCATTCGCTTCGCGGCCTTCGACGAGGCCGCGATGCTGCCGCCGAAGTGGCTGCGCGAGGAGTGGACAGACGTGCTGCGCGACTGGAGCGCCGACGAGAAGCACGCCCAGGTCCGCCGCAAGGCCCAGCAGGTCGACGCGTTGGCGGCCGTGGGGCGGCTCTACCGCCTGCGGCAGGCCGCGGTGCCGGAAGACCCGGTGGCCGCCGAGGGCCTGGCGGACGTGCTCCGGCTCGCGGCCGTACCCATCGGGCTGCCGCGCGAACGGGAAGACGCCCTCGAGCAGCGGCGCAAGGTGGTCCTGGTGAGCGTCACCGCCCTCGTCCTGGCTGTGATGGTGATCCTCGTGCTGCGGCTGTTCGTCGCGGACTGATCACTTCCCCTTGAAGCCGAACTGCACGAGCGTGCTGATCGCCATGTCCTGCGCGAGCGCGAGCTGCGTGGCGTCGCCGGACTCCTTCGCGTTCTGGGCGATGCCAGCGATGAGACCCCCGGTGACCAGGAAGGCGTCGTAGGCGGCGGTGCGCTTCTGCGCGCTCATCGTCTTGAGCGCCGGGGTGGCGGCGAGGGTGTCGTTGACGGTGCGCAGGAGCGCGTCGCTCTCGGCGTCGGACAGGTCACGGTCGGCGACCACCTGGATGCTCGCGCCCAGCAGCACCGTCATCGCGGTGGCGAGGTTGTTCTTGCGCACGTCAGGCTGCGCCTCGATGGCCTGCTGAATGGTGCGGCACAGCGCGAGCAGCTGAGCGCGGTCTTCGGGCTTCGGCGCACTCGCCGCGAGCTGCTCGGGCACGGTGCGCGGGCCTGCGGGCTTGAAGTCGGTGGCGCTGAGCGGGAACCGGTACGTGGGCGGCGGGGGCGTCGTCGCCGGCGCGACCGGGGCCGCCTTCTTCCTCGCCGACGATGCCATCATCGACTGGAAGTTCGCGTTCTGGATCATCTGCGTCATCAGGAAGTCCGCGTTGGCCGCGTACATGTTGCTGAACTGCCGACCGGTGAGCGTGTTCGTGTACTGGGCCTGGGCGACGGACGAGGCGGCGACGAGCGTGAGCAGGAGAGCGCGCATGCGGCCGAACTGAGCAACGGCGCACGACTGCGTCAATGCGCGTAGCGCCCACACGGGTTTCTTCGTTACGTGGGCCGCATGAAGACGGTCCTGTTCGGCGGCTCGGGGATGATTGGGCAAGGCGTGCTGCGTGAGCTGTTGTCGCGGCCCGAGGTGACGCGGGTCGTCTCGGTGGGCCACGTCTCCTATGACCTCCCGCTGGCGGCGGCGAAGGCGCTGCACACGAAGAGCCCGGGGCTGACGTTCTGCTTCATCTCCGGGGCGAGCACCGATGCCACCGAGCAGGGCCCGGTGATGTGGGCCCGCGTGAAGGGCGCGACGGAGAACGCGCTGCAGAAGGTCGGGTTCAAGGCGGTCTACAGCTTCCGGCCCGGCTACATTCAACCGATGGACGGCATCGAGTCGAAGACGCCGTCGTACAAGTGGATGTACGTCTTCACCAAGCCGCTCTACCCGTTGTTCAAGGGGCTGACGAAGTTCGTGACCTCCACGCGGCAGCTGGGCTTCGCGATGGTGGAGGTGGCGGAGAAGGGCTTCGGCAAGCCGGTGCTCGAGAGCGCCGACATCAACTCGGTGAAGTGACTCAGCGCCGCTGGGGCGGGCGCGTCGAGTAGTGCACGACGCCGTCTTCGTCGACCCAGCGGTGGATGTCGGGGCCCTTCTCGGCCGGCGACTTGCTGGCTTCGGCGCGGGCGAGCTCGAGGCGCGCGGCTTCGCGGGCGGCGACCTCCTTCTCCTTCTCGTCACGCTCGCGCTTCTCGGCCTGCGCCCTCTCGTCGGCGATGCGGGCGAGCACCGAGTCCGCTTCGCGCTGCTGCGCCTGAGCTGCGAGCTGCTGTTGCTGCGCGACGAGCTGTTGCTGCTGCGCGAGGAGCTGCGCCTGGGCCGCCTGCTGCTGGGCGATGAGCACTTCCTGCTGCGCGGACAGGCGCTGCTGGGCGGCGAGCGCGTCGGCTTCCTGCTGGCGGGCGAACTCCTTCTGGCGCTCAGTGAAGTTGAGCTGCGAGAGGTACGCCTGCTGGGCCGAGAGCTGCGAGAGCACCAGGAGCTGCTGTTGCTGCACGCTCAGTGTCGGCGGACGGCGACCGGGGCCCCAGGTCGGTCCGTAGTTGTCGAAGTTCCCGTACGTGGTGGTGGTGCGCGTGGTGGGGACGAAGCCGTTGACGTAGCCCGACCAGGTGCCCGGCACGGGCTGCGCGAGGACGGCAGAGCTGATCAGCATCACGGAGACGAGGAGTGCGCGCATGACGCGGACGACACTACTCCCCGGTCGCGGCAGAAAAACAGCCACGAGGGGTGGAGGCGCGCGTTCAGACCGGCGCGGCGCTCGGCACGCGCAGCCCCTCGCTCCGGGGCTTTGGGGGACTCAGGGGTGCAGGCGATGGCGCCGGTCGCGCGGAAGCTTGTCGGACCCCGCGGTGAGAATGGCGTCATGCGTTCCTGGGTGGCGGTGCGGCAGGCGTTGAGCGGCATGGACATCGTGATGCGCGCGTGGGCGCGCCAGCTGAAACTCGATGGCTGCGAGGTGATGGCCGTCATGCTGCTCGCGCAGCGGACCGGTCAATCGGCGAGTGAAGTCGCGCTGTTCTCCGGTCGCGCCCGTCAGCACGCGCAGCGGACGCTGTGCGAGCTCGGGCGACGCGGCTTCGTCGAGCGGCTGCGCGTCTCGCCGAGCGGCAAGGTGATGGCCTGGTCGCTCACGCCAGCTGGGGAGGCCCTCGCGCGCCGACTCGAGGTGCGCCTGCTGGCGTGGGAGGAGATCCTCGCGTCGCGCGTCGACCTCCCGGAGGTCCTCGCCTCCCTCGAACGGATGACGGAGTCACTGGTGAACCGGCCGTCCGCCGACGGGTGGGCCCGAGGTCTCATGATTCCGCAAGAGGCGCGACGCGACTCCCAGTGGGACCTGCCCGGCGAACTCAGGACGGCCTCCCACCCGGCGGGGGTCTCCGGGCGCATACCCATTGGTGACAAACCGGAGGACGAGGCTCCCCCGGCATCAAAACGCGCCCGGGACCAGGCCGCGCTCGCAGCGACCTGGGACGCGCTCTGGCGCTGAAGCAGGAGGTTTGTCACCAATGGGTATGCGCTCGGCGACCCTCGTCAGTCGAGTTGGGCATCCTCGTGGCGTGTCGCGGGGCAAGCCCGCATCGAGCAGGGCCGTGACCCGGCTCGCCCACCGCTCTCACGGCCGCCGTTCTGCGACCGAGCACAGGCACCAGAACCACGAACTGCGAACTGCGAACTCCAAGCCCCATCGAAACGAAGCGCGCCCGCGCAGAGCCGACTACACGGTCGCCCACCATGAAGACCATCCTCCTCACTGGCGCCACCAGCGGCATCGGCTTCGAAGCGTCGCTCACCCTCGCCCGCGAAGGGCACCGTGTGGTGATGGTCGGCCGCGACGAAGCGAAGACCCTGAAGTGCGTCGCCGAGGTGAAGCAGCGCACGGGCTCCTCCACCGTCGAGTCCCTGCTGGCGGACTTCAGCTCCCAGGCCTCGGTGCGCGCGCTCGCCGCGGCGTACCGCACGAAGTACGACCGCCTCGACGTGCTGGTGAACAACGCAGGCGCCGTCTTCAACGAGCGCGGGGTCACCGCCGACGGCATCGAGAACACCTTCGCGGTGAACCACCTCGGCTGCTTCCTGCTCACCAACCTCCTGCTGGACCTGGTGGTGAAGAGCGCGCCGGCGCGCATCGTGGTGGTCGCCTCCACCAGGCACTACCGCGGCACGATGGACCTCGACGATCTCGGCTTCGAGAAGGGCGGCTACAGCATCATGGGCGCGTACTCGCGCTCGAAGCTGGGCAACGTGCTGATGACCCGTTCGCTGGCGAAGCGACTCGAAGGCAAGGGCGTCACCGTCAACGCGCTCCATCCCGGCGTGGTGGCGACCCACATCTGGTCCGGGGCGCCCGGCTGGAGCCAGCCGCTCTTCGCGCTGATCAAGCCGCTGTTCATGATCACCCCGGAGCAGGGCGGCCGCACCCTCAGCTACCTCGCCACCTCGCCCGAGGTAGAAGGCCGCACCGGGCTGTACTTCGAAAAGAACAAGTCGAAGGAGCCGGCCCCGCTGGCGAAGGACGACGGGCTGGCCGAGCGGCTGTGGGTCAAGAGCGCCGAGCTGGTGAAGATCCCGGCCTGACCGGTCGATGGGCTTCGTCGCTTGAGGCTCGAACTGGCGCTCACGTGAGGCATGCTGCGCGACCATGACGCTCGACGCCGCCCTCACTGCCCGCCTCGCCCCCTGGGGCTTTGACCCCGCGCAGCTCGACACCTTCGTCGCCCGCTGCGCACAGCCCACCACCAACAACGCCGTGAAGGGCAAGCTCACCGCGCCCGCGCCTGAAGACGTGCGGTCGCTCCCCGAGCGGGGCACCCGCGAACACGAGCGGCTCTCGAAGCTCGGCCGCGAGGCGCTGGCGAAGGGCCAGGTGGGGGTGGTCATCCTCGCGGGCGGCATGGCGACGCGCTTCGGCGGGGTGGTGAAGGCAGTGGTGCCGGTGCTCGAAGACCGCACCTTCCTCCAGCTCAAGCTCGACGACGTGCGCGCCAACGGAGGAGCGGCGGTACCGGTGTACGTGATGAGCAGCTTCGCCACCCACGAGCGGCTGCTGCAGCACGTGAAGGAGCTCGGCGCGAAGAACGTCGAGGTCTTCGCCCAGTTCATCTCGCTGCGACTGACGCCCGCGGGCACGCCGTTCAAGGAGTCGGACGGCGACGTCTCGCCCTACGCCACCGGCCACGGCGACCTCACCTTCGCGCTGCGCCAGAGCGGGCTGCTGGCGAAGTTCCGCGCGGCTGGCGGCACGCTGCTGATGATGTCGAACGTCGACAACCTCGGCGCCACGCTCGACCCGGCCGTCATCGGCGCGCACCTCGACCGCGGCGTGGCCCTCTCGGCAGAGGTGGTGCGCAAGGTGAAGGGGGACAAGGGGGGCGCCCCGGCGCGGCTCGACGGCGTGCCGCAGATCATCGAGGGCTTCCGCTTCCCGGCCGACTTCGACCAGGACTCCATTCCCGTCTTCAACACCAACACCTTCGTGATGGACGCCGCAGCCATCGACCGCGACTTCGCGCTCCCCTTCTACAAGGTGGAGAAGAAGGTCGACGGCGCGACCGCGGTGCAGTTCGAGCGCCTGGTGGGCGAGCTGACCGCCTTCCTGCCCACCACCTTCCTCGAGGTGCCCCGGGAGGGCGCCACCTCGCGGTTCCTCCCCGCCAAGGATCCGGAGGAGCTCGCGGGACGGTTGGCTACGATTCGCCTGGTAACGGAACTGTCATGCGCGCCGCGTTGAGGTCGCTACGGGGTCGACCCTCGGCTTAGATGGCGCACGAGGCCCGCCGAGGGAAGTCTCCCGACGCTCCTTGCTCATCTCAGAAGGCCGGCCCCGAAGACGCTGCGTGCTCCCCCGACGCGCAGCGTCTTCGCTTTTGCGGGGTGCTACGAGGACGCCATGCTCACCGCGTTGACGTGCCTGCTCTTCGCGACGGCCCCGGTGCGCGTCGCCGTGCTGCCCTTTGAGAACGCCACCAACGACCCGCAGTTCGAGGTGCTCCGCCAGGGCCTCGCCGACTTGCTGGTGACCGACCTCACCGGCGCCGAGCCGCTGGTGGTGGTGGAGCGCGCGCGCTTCGAAGAGGTGCTCGCGGAGCTGAAGCTGCAGAGGACGAAGGCCTTCGACCCGGCGCAGACGGTGCGGCTGGGCAAGGTGCTCGGCGCCACGCACACCATCGCCGGCACCCTGGTGGCCGTCGCCCCGGAGGTTCGCCTCGCGGTCCGGGTGGTGGACGTGGCGAAGAGCACGGTGCTCCTGACGTCGTCGGTGCAGGGCGCGCCGGAGGACCTCTTCGCCCTCGAGGAGCAGCTGGTGCAGCAGCTCGTCGCGGCCTTTCGCGCGAAGCTCGAGGCCACGCGAACCGGGCACGCCTCGCTGTCCTCACTCATCACCTACGCGCAGGGGCTCGACCTCGCCGATCGCGGGGAGCTGGAGGGCGCGAAGTCGAAGTTCGCCGAGGCGGTGCGGAGCGCGCCCGACTTCACGCTGGCCAAGGACCGCTACGCCGAGATGATCAAGCGGCTGCGCGAGGCCCAGAAGAAGCGCGGCACGGTGCTCGACGAGAGCGCGAAGACGTTGGCGACCCACCTCACCGCGCTGCTGGGAAAGCCGCCGCTCACCCGCTCGCTGGGGGCGCGCATCGGCCTGGCGAACCTCGCGCTGCTCGAGCTCAGCCGCGCCATCGGGGCCCGGCGTGACGAGGCCCGCTACGTCGAGCCCGGCCAGCGCGCGGAGGTCGAGCGCCTCGAGGCCGACTTCGTGCTGCACGCCGGGGCCCTGGTGAGCGAGCTGCGCGCGGCGAAGGGCAAGGCCATCGACCCGGCGTTGTCCGAAGAGGACGCGAAGCTGTCGGAGAAGGCCTTCGGGCTCGACGTCTCGACCTGGGACTTCGCCTCGCCGACGTCGGTGGCGATCGACCTGGGGAACTTCCTCGGCTCGGGGTGGACGCCGTACCGCAGCGACGTGCCGCAGTTCGCGGTGCGGCCGACGGCGGCGCAGCGCTCCCCGGCCCAGCTCGAGGCGGCGAAGAAGTGGTTCGACCTCGCGCAGAAGGAACTCGCCCTCGCGCCGACCGACGCGCGCCCGGCCCTCGCGGCGAAGCTGGCCAACGAGCGCGCCGAGCTGCTGGTGCTGCTGGGCCGTCGCGAAGAAGCGGTGGCGCAGTGGCAGGGCTTCCTCGACGCGTACCCCACGGCAGAAGAGTTCCCGGCGTTCTCGAAGAAGCTCGAGGCGGTGCTGCTGCTCGACGACCAGGCCGAGCGCGAAGAGCGACAGGTGAAGTCGTGCGACGCCGCGGTGCTCGCGCAGGGCGCGCTGCTCGCGACGCGCACCTGGCGGGCGAAGGGACGCGCGGGGCTGACCGCGTTGAGCGAGGCGCTGCAGGCCTGTGGGAAGAAGGACCCGGCCTTCGCGCGGGCTGCGTGGGCCGTTCCGGCGGCAGAGCTCAAGCGGGTCGCGGACTGCGAAGGGTACGCGCTGCACCGCGCGCAGGCCGAGAAGGCCGGCGTCGAGCTCGCCCCCTGTAGCGACTGAATCACGTCGCGGCCGCGAGGCCTCGCTCGAGCGCGCACCGGCCCGACGGGGTTCACCCTGGTTCGTCACCCGCTCCCAGCGCAGAGGAAGACCGTGGGTACCGTACTCGTCAGACCTGCACGTTCGCGTCGACCCGCGCGGTACGGCGCGAGACGCGGTCTGCTCGACCCGCGCGCGCCCTGCCGGGTGGGAGGCAGCAGCGATTGAAGCACGCGACGCAGAAGACACCCGAGCAGTTCGGTCTCACCACGAACGGCCAGAGTAGGGTCCCGCGCATGCTGCAGCGGTTCGACGACGCGTGGACTTACCGAGGCGAACCACCGGCGACGCCGGGCCTCTCGCTCACCTGGCACGGCACCGCCGGCTTCACGCTCGAGGCCGCGGGGCACACCCTGGTCATCGACCCCTTCCTCACCCGACCGGGGCTCCTCGCGACGGGCTTCTCGCCGCTGGTGTCTGATCAGGCGCTGGTGGCGCGCTACGTGCCTCGCGCTGACGACGTGCTGGTCGGCCACGCGCACCACGACCACGTGCTCGACGCGCCGGGGCTGTGCCTGCGCACGGGCGCGCGGCTGATTGGCTCGCCCGACGTGTGCAACGTGGGGCGCGCCGCCGGGGTGCCCGAAGCCCAGCTCGTGTCCACCCTGGGGCGCGAAGACATCGTGAGCGGACCGCACACGGTGTGCGGGCTCCCGTCGCGTCACGGCAAGGTCTACTTCGGGCGGGTGACCTTGCCTGGCCACATCTCCACCCCGCCGCGCTGGCCGCCGCGGGTGCGCGAGCTGCGCCACGGGCTGGTGCTCAACTGGCACGTGCAGACGCCGGTGGGTTCGGTGGTGCACATCGACTCCGCCGACTTCATCGATGACGAGCTGCGTGGGAAGACCTGCGACGTGCTGTGCCTGTGCGCCATCGGTCGCGCCGCGCGGCCGCGCTACGTGGCCGACGCCGTCGCGATTCTCAAGCCGCGCTTCGTCATTCCCTGCCACTGGGACTGGTTCTTCTCGCCGCTCGACGCGCCTGCGCGCATGTTGCCCGGCGTCGATCTCCCGGGGTTGATCGAGGAGATCCGCGAGGCGGGCGCGACGCCGGTGGTGCTCCCTTTCCTCGGTCGTTTTTCGCTCTGATCCACGTGGTAGAGCTTCGCGCGATGAGTGACGAACGAGAACTCCGCGCGGCGCTCGAAGCAGCGCAGGGCCGACTCAAGCTGGCGAATGCAACCGCAGCGAAGGCCGAGGCGCTGGAGAAGGAACGCGACCTCGAGCGTCAACGGGCCGTCCTCGCCGAGCAGGGACGACGCGAGCTGGCGGATGCCGCCGCGGCGAACTCGAAGGCGCTCGAGGACGAGCGCGACGTCGAGCGTCAGCGGGCCTTGCTCCTGGAGCAGGAACTGTCCGCCGTGCGGGGTCGTCTCGAGCTGGCGGACGCCGCCGCGGGACGCACGCCGCGCTCGGCCACAGCGCGTTCACCGGTATTTTTCGGCGCCGCCGTCATCGTCCTCGGCCTGGCGGGCTGGGCCTCCCTGGTCTCCGGGATGAGCGTGCTCCAGGTGGGGCTGATCTGCACCCCGCTCCTCGTGATGGCGCTGGGGAAGCTGTGGAGCCGTCGTCGTCGAGGCAGCGGAGCAGGAGGCGGGCCGAGCTGAAGCGGCCGCGCGGGCGAGTTCTCGACCTGCCGCGACACCCGGGCAGAGTGACGGTCCCACCCGTGACACCCTGAGCCCCGATGTTGCCCCCGCACCTCGCCGAGCGCCTCGAGCCGCACGCCCCCGCCCCGCGCGAGGGCGACTTCGTCGTGTACTGGATGCGCATCGCCGCCCGCGCCACCGAGAACCCGGCGCTCGACGTCGCGCTCCAGGCCGCGCGCGCGCTGAACAAGCCGGTGTTCGTCTACCACGCAGTGTCCGAGCGCTACCGCTACGCCTCCGACCGCCTGCACACCTTCATCCTCGAGGGCGCCCGCGACGTGCAGCGCGCCTGCGCCGAGCGCGGCATCGGCTACGCCTTTCACCTCGAGCGCGACGGCGACCGGGAGCCGGTGCTCCGCCAACTGGCGAAGCGGGCCGCGCTGGTGGTCACCGACTTCATGCCGGTGCAGCCCCTGCTCCGGTGGGACGCGGAGCTGGCGAAGGAGGCGCCGCTGTGGCGCGTCGACGCCTCGTGCGTGGTGCCGATGTGGAGCGTGAAGACGACGGCCCCCGGGGGTCTCGATCGCGCCTTCACCTTCCGGAAGGCCGTCGAGCCGCAGTGGGCCTCGCGCCTCGTCGCGCCGTGGACCGATACCGAACCGCCCGGGCCCGCGTGGCTCCCGGAGCTCCCCTTCACCCCGCTGGACCTGCAGACCGTGTCGATCGCCGCGCTGGTCGCCAGCTGCGACATCGACCACGCCATCGGGCCGGTGCACCACACGCCGGGAGGCACCACCGCGGCGCTCGCCCGCTGGCGCACCTTTCGCGACTTCAAGCTCGCCCGCTACGACCAGGACCGGAACGACCCGGTACGCGAGGGCACCAGCCGGCTCAGCGGCGCCCTCCACTTCGGCCACGTCTCGCCCTTTCTCCTCGCCCGCGAGGCACACGCGCACCGCAGCGACGGGGCTGTGAAGTTCCTCGACGAGCTGCTCGTGTGGCGCGAGCTCGCGTGGCACTTCTGCTTGCACCACCCCCACCACGAGACGGTCGATGCTCTGCCCGCGTGGGCCCGCGAGACGTTGAAGGCGCACGAGCGGGACGGCCGCACGGCGCTCCCTTCAGGCGAGCAGCTCGCGCGCGCGCAGACCGGCGACCTGGTGTGGGACGCGGCGCAGCGGCAGCTCCTCACGCACGGGGAGCTGCACAACAACGTGCGCATGACCTGGGGCAAGGCGCTGCTGGCGTGGACCCGCACCGCGCAGGACGCGCTGGCCACCCTCATCGACCTGAACCACCGCTATGCCCTCGATGGCCGCGACCCTGGTTCGTACGGCGGCATCCTCTGGTGCCTGGGGGCGCTCGACCGCCCCTTCTCACCCGAGCTGCCGGTGCTGGGCACGGTGCGCCCGCGGCCCACCGTCGAGCAGGCGCGGCGCTTCGACGTCGGCGAGTACGAGCGCAAGGTGCACCGGCCGACGCGCGGCGCGGCGCTCACCGTGGCCATCATCGGCGGGGGCGTCGCCGGGGCCGCCGCCGCGCGGGCGCTGAAGGATGCGGGCCACGTGGTCACGGTGTTCGACAAGGGACGCCATGCAGGGGGCCGGTTGTCGACGCGCGTCGAAGGCGAGCTCCGCTTCGACCACGGCGCGCCGTTCTTCACGGTGCGTGACGAGCGCTTCGCCCGTTGGGCCCGCGCGTGGTGGCAGGAGCGCGTCATCAGCCAGTGGAAGGGCGTCATCGAGGGCGACGTGGCGCGGGAACACCCGCACGAGCTGGTCCGCCTGGTCGGCGTGCCGGGCATGGACGCGGTGCTCAAGCGCCTGCTGCTCGACGTCGACGTGCGCTTCGGGGTCGAGGTGAAGGGCCTGACGCGCGACGGGCCGAGGTGGCGGTTGCTCGACGCGGCGGGACACGCGCTCGGCGAGTTCGAGGTGGCGGTGGTGGCGGCGCCGGCACCCCAGGCCGCGGCGCTGGTCGACCCGTCGTCATACGTGCTCGTCTCGCGCATCCGCGACGAGGTGGTGATGGCGCCGTGCTGGACGGTGATGGCGCACTTCGCGGAAGGCACCGGCGTGCCGTGGGACGGTTGCTTCAGTCACGTGGGCCCGCTGGCGTGGCTGGCGAAGAACTCGAGCAAGCCCGAGCGCGCACCGGGCCACGGCAAGTCGTTCGTGCTGCACGCCTCGCCCGCATGGAGCCGGACGCACCTCGAGCTCGAGCCCGAAGCGGTCGCGCCGATGTTGATGGACGCGTTCTTCGCCACCACCGGCGCGCGCCGCCTCGAGCCCACCTTCGTGAAGGCCCACCGCTGGCGGTACGCGACGACCGAGAAGCCGCTCGGGGAGCCGTGCCTGTGGGACGAGGGGCCGCAGCTCGCGGTGCGCGGCGACTGGTGCCTCGGCCCGCGCGTCGAGTCGGCGTTCCTCTCG
>JBBRUE010000120.1:0-11753 GCA_038248085.1 Myxococcales bacterium
GCAGTCCGCGAAGCAGGGCGGCCACGTATTGACCAACGTGGCGCGGGCCCTTCGGGAGGACGTCCGGGAATCACGGCGGGAACGTCGCCGTGCCCGCAGGCTCGAGCGCCGCGAGGAGGCCATCGAGAACGCCTCGGTCCCCGGCGGCGTGTTCGCCCTGGTGATCGCCTTGGTGATGGTCTGCTTCGCGGTCACCCACCTGCAGTTCTGGTGGCTGCTCTTCGTGGCTTTCGGCATCGGCACTGGCGGCGCGAAGCAGTTGGCCATGGCCGCGGAACGAAAACGGCTGACCGCCCCCGAGAAACACGCGAAGCCAGCGACGCACGCCGAAGCGCCCCACGAGATCGACGCGCTGTGCGACCAGTTGTTGTCCGATCTCAAGGCGAGCCCGGAGGCGGTGCGGAGTTTTCTCCAACAGCCCGAACAGACCGTCGAGGCGCTGCGGGTGACGGCGAAGGCGGTCGACCAGCGCCGCAAGGACCTCGCGGGCGACAGCTCGAAGCACCAGCTCGCGGCCCTCGAGAAGCAGCGCGGCGAGCTGCGCACCCGTCGCGACTCGACCTCCGACTTCGAAGCGCGGCAGAGGTTCGACGGCGCGCTCCGATCGCTCGATGGGCAGGAGGCCGCGCTCCGCATGCTCGCCGCCGCGGGGGAACGGCTCGACGGCGAGTACACCTCGCTGCTCGTGTTGCTTCAGGAGATGAAGACGCGCGTCGCGGTGGCCCGGTCGACCAACGGTGGCGGACAGCTCGAGGGGCTCCAGCAGAACGTGCAGCGCCTGAATACAGAGCTCGAGGCGATCACTGACTCGCTGCAGAAGGCCCACGGAGAAGGGCTGGTGTCGCCGGTCGATGAAGGCGTCCTCGACCCTTCAAGGGGTCCGACGACGTCCTCACGCCAGCGGGTGTGAGCCGGGTCACTTCCGTCGCATGAAGAACAGCAGCACGCCGATGCCCACCAGCGAGACCGCGCCGATCGCGCCCATGATCACCGGCCCGCTGGCGAAGGTGTCGGGCTTGCGCAGATTCTTCGCCCCTTCCACCACCGCGACGATCTCATGCAGGTCGAGCGCACGGCCGGTGGGGGCGATCACCCCGATCACCCGGTCGCCGCCCTCCGCGGGAAGGTAGAAGAGCGTGCTGGTGTGCACCGGGTCGATCACCTGGAAGCTGCCGATCGACACGCCCTCCGCGGTGAACAGCCGCGGTTCGCTGACCTTCAACGGCGTGCCACCCGGCTTCGCCTGCGAGGCCACCAACCGGGTGGACATCTCCTTGAGCACCGGGAGCGAATAGTCGAGGCGCAGCGACGCATCGACCACCACCCGCAGCACGATCTCCGCGTCGCCCTTGTGCTCGAAGTACCGGCTGGTGGACGTCGCGGTGGGCAGCGGCAACGGGTCCTGCCGTTCGACCCACGCGTCCGACGGAGGCAACCGGAGTTCCAACTCCGCCGCCCCCGCCGTCGTGGCGAACATCGCTGCGATGATCGCCGCGCGCCTCACGCGTTCTTGAACTCGGCCGCGCGCTTGGCGAGGAAGGCAGCCATGCCCTCCTTGCGATCGGCGGTCTCGAAGAGCTTCGAGAACGCGTCGCGTTCGATCGCGTTGCCTTCCTTGAGCTGCAGGTCGGCCCCACCATCGATCACCCGCTTGGCCTGGGCGACGGCGATCGGGCCCCGCTTGGCGATGGTCGCCGCGATCTTCTTGCAGTGCGCCATCAGATCGGTCGGCGGCAGCACCTCGAGCGCGAGCCCGATCTCCTTCGCCCGTGCGGCGTCGATCATGTCGCCGGTGAAGATCATCTCCTTGGCACGGGCGCGCCCCACCAGCCGCGTCAGCCGCTGCGTGCCGCCGAAGCCGGGGATGATCGCCAGCGTCACCTCGGGCAGGCCGAACTTCGCCTTCTCCGACGCGTAGACGAAGTCACACGCCAGGGCGAGCTCGGTGCCGCCGCCCAGCGCGAAGCCGTTGACCGCGGCGATCACCGGGATCGAAAGCGCCTCGAGCGAGTCGAGGACGCGGTGCCCGAGTTCCCCGAAGGCGAGCCCCTCGGCGTTGGTGAAGTTCGACATCTCGGCGATGTCGGCGCCGGCGACGAAGGCCTTCTCGCCGCCCCCGGTGACGATCAGCGCCCGCAGGGTCTTGTTCGCGGCGACCTGGCCGATCGCTTCGGACAGCTCGGTGAGCACCTGCCGGTTGAGCGCGTTGAGGGCCTTGGGGCGATCGATGGTGATCACCGCGACGGCGCCGTCGAGTTCGAGTTTGACGAAGTCCATGGTGTCTCCTCAGTACTTGTAGAAGCCCCGGCCGGACTTCTTGCCGAGCCAGCCCGCCTCGACGTACTGCCGGAGCAGGGGCGAGGGTCGGTACTTGCTCTCCCCCAGGCCCTTGTGGAGCACCTCGGCGATGGAGAGCACGGTGTCGAGCCCGATGAAGTCGGCCAGGGTGAGCGGGCCCATCGGCACGTTGGTGCCGAGCTTCATGGCGGTGTCGATGTCTTCCACCGTCGCGATGCCCTCGGCCAGCGCGAAGCACGCCTCGTTGAGCATGGGGATGAGGATGCGGTTGACGATGAAGCCCGGGAAGTCCTTCGAGACGACCGTGGTCTTGCCCATCTTCTCGGCCATCGCGCGGGTCGCCGCGTAGGTCTCGTCGCTCGTCGCCGCGCCGCGGATGATCTCCACCAGCGCCATGATCGGCACCGGGTTCATGAAGTGCATGCCGATCACCGCCTCGGGGCGCCTGGTCGAGGCGCCGATGCGGGTGATGGGGATCGACGAGGTGTTGCTGGCGAGCAGGCCGCCGGGCCGCACCACCTGGTCGAGGTCCTTGAAGATGCGCTTCTTGAGCTCTTCGTTCTCGGTGACGGCCTCGATGGCGCAGTCGACGTTCTTCACGTCGAGGATCGCGGCGGCCGTCGAGAGCTTCTTGAGCGCGGCCTCCTTCGAGGCGGCGTCGAGCTTGCCCTTCTCGACCAGCTTCGAGAGGCCCTTCTCGATGCTCGCCTTGCCCTTGGTGAGCGAGGCCTCCGAGACGTCAGAGAGCGTGACCTGGAAACCAGCCTGCAGGGCGACCTGCGCGATGCCCGCGCCCATCTGCCCGGCGCCAACGACGAGGATGTGATTGATGTCCATGCGCGGCCTTGTAGGGGCCGCGTCCCGCACGATCAATCAGAAGTCAGCCGCTCCAGCGCCTGCCGGCATTCGAGGTTCTTCTCGTTCGCGAGGAGACATCTTTCGTACGAGTTCCGCGCGTCGTCCCGCCGGCCGCGGCGCAGGTCGTTTTCCCCCCGTGCCAACCACGCCGGGTCGTAGGCGACGTCGAGCGTGGTGGCCTTCTCGAGCGCATCAGCCGCGTCGTCGTGTTTCTTCTCGCAGGTGAAGGCGACCGCGAGCCCCATCCACCCCTCGACGAGGTTCGCGTCGATGAGCAGCAGTTGCCGGAAGTCCTTTTCCGCAGCTGCACACTTCTTTTGCTGCAGGTGCACCGCGCCCAGGTTGCGGCGCGCTTCGAGGTACGACGGGTCGATCACCAGCGCGGCGCGAAACCGCTCCCCTGCGTCCTCGAGATCGCCCGCCGCCATCGCCAGCGCGCCCAGCGAGTTCTGCGACAGCCGCATGTTCTGATTCGCGCGCAGGGCCTCGACGTAGAACTGCTTCGCCTTCTTCGTGTCGCCGCGCAGTTGGGCGATGAGCCCCTTGTTGTGGAGCGCGTCCCAGTACTTCGGCTGGTATTCGAGGGCGAGATCGCACGCCACGTCGGCCTGGTCGAGCTGGCCCTCAGCGATGAAGGCCGCGCATTGATCGGTGCGCTGGATCACGTCGGTCGTCACGACGATGGGGCAGCCAGTGAACGCGACGAGCACGACGACGAGGGAGCACCGGCCCGTTGCTTCACGGCTTCTTCATGTCGATCACCACGGTCTCGTCGGTGCCCGGGTCGAACTCGAGCTGAAACCCACGAGAGGCATCGGCGCCGGCCAGCCATACCGTGCCGATCGCGCGGTGAACGCCACTGGCGAGCGGCAACTTGAAGGTCGGCTCGCCCACCAGACCCGAGGCGTAGCTGTGCTCCTCGCGCTTGATGAGGGCGTCGCCGTCCCAGATCTGCAGCTCGATCTTCCGCACCTCGCTGTACGAGACGGGAAAGCGCCAGATGAGGGTGCGATCGCTGGGCAGAAAGCCGAAGGCGCCGGTCTTCCAGAGCAGCAGCCCGACGCCGACGAGGACCAGGAGGGGAAGCCGTTTCTTCATGGTGATGCTCGGCTCAGCCCTCTTCCGGCTCCTCGCCCTTCTTGCGCTTCTTGCCTTCGTAGGTCGTCTTGAACTCCCCGACCTTCACCTTGGGCAGCAGCGAGGGGGCCTCCCCCTTCACGCGATCGGGCACCAGCTTCACCTCGGCGCGCACCTCGATCGTCATGCCCGCGATCATCTTGAGGAACTCGTCACGCAGGCGCTCCGACTGCAGCAGCTTGCGCACCTCGTCGCTCACCACCCGGCCGATCTCGTCCTTCGTCTTGTCGGCCTGGTGGAGCAGGAACCCCAGCGCCTCCTTGGGCAGCTTGAGCTGACCTGCGAGGCGGCGAACGCCCTCTTCCGACATGAAGACCGCGCCGATGCCGGCCCAGGCCATGCGGCGCACGAAGTCCGGCACGAAGCCCTTCTTCTCGTCGCTGTCGGTGTCACCGTCCAACGGGTCGTCGGGCGGGAGCTCTTCGGTCGTCATGGCGCGCTCACTCTATCAGGCCGACTGGATCGTCACCGAAGGAGCCGATCGCAGCGCGTTTTCGGTGCTGATGCGCTGGGCGACCTTCTTCGCGAGCTCCATGAACGACTTGCCTTCCGGGCCGTCGGGGAAGCCGACCACCACCGGCAACCCGCGATCGCCGCCCTGGCGAATCGTCAGCTCGAGCGGGATCTCGCCGAGGAAGGCGATCTCCATCAACTCCGAGGCCTTGCGACCGCCGCCGGTGTCGAAGATGTGCGTGCCCTTGCCGCAGTGGGG
This sequence comes from Myxococcales bacterium, assembly GCA_038248085.1. GTDB lineage: Bacteria > Myxococcota > Myxococcia > Myxococcales > Myxococcaceae > Archangium_A. The sequence goes on from JBBRUE010000120.1 coordinate 5,006, forward strand.
GCAGATGAACTGCGACATGTTCTCGACGATGCCCAGCACCGGCACGTGGAGCTTGTCGAACATCTGCTTGGCGCGAATGACGTCGGCCAGCGCCACGTCCTGCGGGGTGGTGACCAGCACCGCGCCGGCGCTCTTGAGCTGCTGGGCCACGGTGAGCGGGATGTCGCCGGTCCCCGGAGGGAGATCGACGATCAGGTAGTCGAGCTCGCCCCAGTTCACGTCGCGCACCAACTGCATGAGCGCGCCCTGCAGCATGGGCCCGCGCCAGATGAGCGCCTGGTCGGCCTCGATCAGGAAGCCGATCGACATCACCTTGATGCCGTGGGCCTCGAGGGGCTCGAGCAGCTTGCCGTCGCGCGAGACCGGCTTCTTCTTGATGCCGGTCATCACCGGGATCGACGGTCCGTAGAAGTCGGCGTCGAGGAGGCCGACCGTGGCCCCGTGACGCGCGAGCGCACAGGCGAGGTTCAGCGCGACGGTCGACTTGCCGACCCCGCCCTTGCCTGCGCCGACCAACACCACGTTCTTCACGCCCGGCAGCAGCTGGTCCTTCGAGGCGCCCGCGGGCTGCGCGCGCACCCGCGCCGACATCGAGATCTCGAACTTCTCGACCCCCGGCACGGCCTTGAGCGCGGCCTCGGCGTCGCCCTTGATCTTCTCCTTCAAGGGGCACGCGGGGGTGGTGAGCTCGATGCGCAGCTTCACGAAGCTGCCTTCGATCTTCAGATCCTTGACCATCCCCGCCTTGACGATGTCCTGATTCAAGTCGGGGTCCATCACGGTGCTCATCGCCGCGAGGACATCTCGTTCCTGCACGCTCATGGTGGCTCGTCTCCGGTTTTCCGCTAAACGCCAGCGGTCCATTACGGGCGAGGGCCGCGCCGCGCAAGCGTCCGAACGGTGGGAGCCGATGAATCACTTCATCTCGGGCATTCTGAAGATCGTCCTCCTCGAGGGTTCGATCGCGTTGCTGTTGATCGACGCCGTCGCCGGCGATCGTTTCGAGAAGGTCCGGGCGCGGGCCCATGGCGTGCTCGCGGGGCTGATGGTCTTCGCGTGGTGCAACTACGGGGCGCTGCGCCACAACGTCGACGTCGCGCAGGTGCTCACCAGCGTCCCGCTCATCCTCTTCTGTGGGTTCCTCGTCGGGTTCGCCTTCGATCCGAAACGGGACGACCGGCTCGCCGCGATCAAGACGCGCGCCGCGGCCGACCCGGTTCGCGCCGGCCGGCTGGCGGGCTGGCTCGCGCTGACGCTCGTGGCGACTCTCGCGGTCTTCGCGGGTTGGATCCCCGGCGTGTTCGCCACCGACTTCGCCGGCTTCGTCCGCTCGAGCTCGCTGTGGCTGGTCATGGCGGCGGTCTTCGTGGCGCTCAGCGCGCGCTTCGTTCGGCGCGTGGCGTTGGGCGAGGTGACGGCGCCGGGCGCGAAGTACGTGCCCGCGCTCGTCCGTCAGTCGAAGGGGCTCGCGGTGGCGCTGGTCATGGCGCTCTCCCTGGGCTGGGTGGTCGGCGGGGTCGCCGCGGGCAAGCTCCCCCTCATCCACCAATGGGAGCAGTACCACTTCTACCTCGGCGCGAAGTACCAGCGCGAGGTCGGCTGGTTCAACCTCTACAAGGCGACGATCCTCGCCGATCGCGAGACGGTGAACGTGCTCGCGGGCATGCCCACCACGCGCGATCTCACCACCTTCAACGAGGTGAAGATCGACGACGCCCTCGAGGACGCCGCCGCGGTCCGCGCCCGCTTCTCGGACGCGCGGTGGCAGGAGTTCAAGGCCGACTGGGCGACCATGGCGCGCCTGTGGCCGATCAATTGGACCGCGATCATGAACGATCACGGCAACTCGAACTCACCGGCCTGGGCGATCTTCGCGGCGCCGCTGACCAGGCTGGTGCCACTCTCCGGCTTCGGCCAGGCCCTGCTCGGTTGGCTCGACCTGCTGCTGATGCTCGGGCTGTGGCTCGCGGTGTGGCAGGTCTTCGGGCACCGCGCGGCGAGTGTCGGCCTCTTCATGTGGGCGGCGCCGCCGATCGTCTTCGACTACCTCTCGGGCAGCCTGCTGCGGTGGGACTGGCTGTTCACCCTCGGGCTCGCGGCGTGCTTCCTCAAGCAGAAGCGCTACGGGTGGGCGGGCGGTTTCTTCGGCTTCGCGGCCGCCACCAAGCTCTTCCCCATCTTCTTCGGGGTCGCCCTCGGCCTCCGGGCCCTCTTCGAGTGGCGCAAGACGAAGAAGTTCGGCGCCGACTACCTCCAGTTTCTCAAGGGCGCCGCGCTGGTGGGGGCGATCACCGTCGCCCTCAGCACCGCGATGTTCGGCGTCGAGGCGTGGAAGGAATACGCGCAGCGCATCCAGGTCGCCCAGGTCGAGAAGTTCTACGCGATCCAGTACTCGCTCAAGACGGTCTACCTGCAGCACGCCGCAGGCTCGACCCGGGACTGGGCGCAGGCGATCTTCCCCGCCGATCTCAAGCAGCGCCAGGACGGCGTGGACCTGAAGGACTACTCCTTCGGGTTCTGGATCGCGCGGCTGCTCTTCACGGTGCTCATCGCCGTGCTGATCCGCCGCGCGGAAGACGTCGAGGCCTTCGTGCTCGGGCCCCTGCTCGTCTTCACGTGGCTCACGGTGAACATGTACTACTGGAACATGCTCGGCTTGCTCGCGCTGGGTCTCGCCTTGCGATCCGGGAGGCCCAACCAGCGGCCTGCGCTCGGAATGCTGATCGGCCTCCACGTCATCTTCATGGTGTTCTACCTGTACCAGCACCTCAACCGGGCGCTGACCGAGGGCTACGCCGTGGCGTGGCTGCTGTGCGCGCTGATCATCGGCACGGCGATCTGGGAGCACCGCACCGCCACGCGGGCCGTCGAGCCCGTGCCGGCCAGCGAGCCTCCAGCAACCGCCGGACGGTAACCCCGGCGCGATTGGGGCCCGAAATGGTTGATTCCCCGGACCAAGTGTCGGATAACTCCTCTCGTTTCCTACCCCTTCCCGCGGAGAGTTTCCCCCATGTCAGGCACCGACAAGCGCAAGCAGTCGCTCTACTTCCCCGAGGAGATGCTCAAGGAGATCCAGGAAGAAGCGAACCGGCAGGACCGCTCGCTTTCCTGGGTCGTTCAGCAGGCGTGGAAGATCGCCCGTGAGCGCATCAAGTCGTTCCCCGCCGTCAATGACGTCGCAGGCGCTCCCGACCCGCGTGAGGACCACCGCTGATGTCGACGACTGATCACCGCAAGCAATCGCTCTATTTCCCTGAGGAGATGCTCAAGGAAATCGAGCACGAGTCGCACCGGCAAGACCGGTCGCTCTCGTGGATCGTGCAGCAGGCGTGGAAGATTGCGCGCGCCGACCTCAAGCGCATGCCGTCGCCCAACGACGTGCTCAGCGACTTGAACAACAACTCGCAGGGCTGAATCGCCTGCCGTTGGTTGGTTCGACCTCCGTGCGCCCCTTCAGTCAGGGCTCGCGGAGGTTTTCCATGTGCGGGGTCTCGCTTCAGTTCGACGGGCGCGTCGGGACCGAGCAGTTCATGAAGACCACGCGCGCCGGCTCGACCTTCAGCCCCGCCTCGACCGTCACGTTGAAGGCGCTCTGCTTGAGGTACGCGGCCGCGATGTTCGAATCGATGCCGCCGGCCCGCTGCGCGTTCGACGGGTTGCGCGTCGAGTCGGTGCCCTTGCCGGCGAGCATCGTATAGCCGTCGCCCCCGGAGATGATGAAGCTGGAGGTCGCCAGGCGGAACTTCTTCTGCTCGAGCGGGCGGCCCGGCTTGGTCAGCGCCACGCCGTTGATCGTCAGCGAGGTCACCCGGTCGAGGGCCGGCCGTGAGCAGTCGACGGTCATCGCGACCTCCTTCGAGACCTGGAGGAAGGACCCCGCCGGCGAGACGATCGGGGCGGGCGTGGCGAAGAGCCGCTCCACGGAGTGCTCGAAGATCGCGATCACCTCCTGCTCGGAGACGTCGATGGCCTGCACCGGGTTCTCGAAGAGCATGACCTCGTGCAGCACGCCGTTGGAGAGCGGACCCTCCTTGAGGATGTTGCGGGTGAGGCACAGGCCCTCAGCGCGGATCGAGCCCCCATTGACTACCCCGAAGTCAGCCGGGGAACCGCTCTGCGCGAAGACCCACGCGAAGGCGTCTGCCGCCTGTTGCCCGATCGCGTTGTTGCCGTGCCGGGCGTTGGCGCGATCGAGGAACACCTCGGTGCCCTTGGCGATGAAGGCCATCCGCTCATTGGGGTTCTCCACCAGCGGCTGGCACTGATCATTGTACGCGACGCAGCCTGACCCCAGGGCGGCAAGGCAGACGGCGAGGACCCGGGTGCACATGTTCAGAACCCCACTTTCGCCTGGAAGAAGGCCTGCCAGGTCTCGCGCGGGACGCCAGAGGTGACGCGATCGGGCCGGGCTGCGTCGTCGTAATATTCGAAGTTGAACACGTTCTGTCCCAGCAGCATCAGCTCGAGGTGCTCGAAGAGCGGCTCGGTGCGCAGCTGCGCGGTGAAGGTCGCGTTGCCCGGCAGCGTGTAACGGCGAATGAGCTCGAGCACCGAGCGCGAGTTGTTGCGCCGCTCCGAGGCGTAGCGCCCGACGAGATCGACGTTCAGCCAGCGGCCGACCGGCACGCTCACCCCGCCGTTCATGCGGATCTGCGGCACGTCGGTGAGAATTCGGCTCTGGGTGGGCGCGGTGAGATCTTCGGCGCGCACCCACGAGGCGTTGACCCACACCGACAGGCGCTGGGTCAGCTCGAGCCGCGCTTCGCCCTCGACGCCGACCGCCTGCACGCCGAGCAGCCGGTTGACGTACGGCACCAGGTTGCCCGAGGTGTCGACCTGCACGATGGCGTTGGTGATGCGCTCGAAGAAGCCGTTCACCTTGAGGCGCAGCTTCCCGTCGCCGACCCCCTGCACGTACTCCGCACCCGCCTCGACCGAGTCGATGTAGGCGCCCTCGAGCCCGGGGTTGCCGACGAAACGGCCCTGGTTGAAGTCGTTGTTGGGCACCGTCTCCGCGTATTCCTGCGGCGTCGGCGCCCGGAACGAGCGGCCGTAGTGGCCGCGGAGCACCAGCGAACGGATCGGAGTCACCGTGAGCCCGAGCCGCGGCCCGAAGGTGGGCACCATCGTCGAGCCCAGCCAGGCGCCCGTCGCGTCGACGCGCGGGAGTTGCGTGAGATCGAAGCGCACGCCCGCCTGCACGCTCACCACGTCGACCGGCGTCCACGTGTCGTAGGCGAAGACCCCGACGCTGAGTCGATCGGCCGCCGGCCCACGCCCCCCCTTGCCGTCTTCCGTCACCAGCCGCAGCCCGTCAGGCCGCACCAATCCCCCGGCGTTCACGTTGGTCACCGGCACCGAGTTGGCGAGGAGCTCTGCCGCGAAGATCGACTGCTGCTCGACCGCGAGGCCTGCCACGAGGCGGTTCTTCAGCGGCAACACGAACTCGCCCTTGCCCATCACGCCAAACCCGCGCACGCCGTAGGACGACTGTTCCAGCACCCCGTCCGGGAAGAGCGTCGCGGTGTCCGTCGGCCGCACCTGCCACCCGTTCGGCGCGAGCTGAAAGAGACGCTTCGTATTCTGCTGGTCGAACCACGCGCGCACGGCGATCGCCCCGCCATCGGCGAGCGGCTTCTTCCACCCCGCCTGCGCCTGCACCGTCGTCCACTCGAGCTTCGAGTCGGGGCCGACCACGTCGAAGAGGCCGATCAGCGCCCCGCGCGTCTCGGACAGGAAGCGCGCCTGTGCGTCGAACGTGCCGAGGGCCTCGGTGGCGATCGACACGCCCGCCCCCACGTTGACCAGGAAGCGCTTGTCGTTGGTGATCTTCGGGCGCTGGAGGGTCGCGGAGTCGAGGCCGTCGCGCACCACCGGGCGCCGCACCCCGTACTGGCTGGCCACGTCGACGTCTCCGAAGAGCGTCACCGCGCCGAACGTGCCCGCCGCGTTGAGGTGGCCGTCGAACATCTCCCACATGCCCGCCGAGCCGGAGACCCGAAGGCCGGCGTCACGGCGGGTGACGAGGTTGATGACCCCGGTGACGTTGCCCAGGCCGACGTCGGCCGTCGCGGGCCCCCGGAAGATCTCGATGCGCTCGAGGTTGTCGATCGGCAGCAGCGCGAGCGCCTTGCCGTCGTAGAAATTGTTGAGGCGCTGCCCATTGAGGGTGATCAGCAGCTCCGCCTCGCTGCGCAGCCCCCGCATCGCCACCCGGTAGAACCCCTGCACGTCGCGGCTGACACTCAGCCCGGGGACCAGGTCGAGGGCCTCGTGCACGTAGCGCACCCCCAGTTGTTTGAGCTGCGCGGCGTCGAGCACCGTGGGCATCTGCGGCACCACGCGGGTCCCCTCGTCGACCCGCTGCACGACGCCGCCGGTCGCCTCGGCTCCGTAGAGCGCGAGCTCCTCCTCGAGGGCCGTCTGTTTCCGGCTGGACGGCGGCGTCGGAGTCGGAGTCGAGGGGGCCTCACGCTCGGCTGGCGGCTCCGCCTTCTTCACCGGCGGCTCCTTCTTCGCCGAAGGCTCGCTCCGGTCGGGCGCCTTCTCTCGCGGCTTCTCGACCAGATTTTCGGTGGTGTCGGCCCACTCGACCGGCTTCTCCTTCAGCTCGCGAGGTTCCTTCGCCTCGGGTGGCGGCTCGTCCTTGCATTTCTTGCCCTTCTTGCACCTGGGCTTCGCTGCGGGAGGCGGCGCCTCGGCGCTGAACGGCTCCGGCGTGCCGTCCCCGGCGACGATCACCCGAACC